>CAKQNH010000492.1 GCA_934255105.1 uncultured Pirellulaceae bacterium | reverse complement strand
CGATCAAACCTCAGTTGGAGCTGGTCAATACGCTCAGTCGCTCGCGGGCTGAAGCGGATCGCGCGCAGGCGGCCAAGGATTTATGGGAATTGGCCCAGCCGGCCGGGCTGAGCGAACTGCTGGATGTGTTGCCCGTCCATCGCGCGCAGTGGACCTTTCCATCCGAAGATAGTTTCCTTTACCGACGCCGCGACGCCACAATCACCGATGATGGAGTAGTCGAAGCCAGTAGTGTCGCGAGTAAATCACTGGAAAGCTGGCGTCAAGCGATCGGTTTAGACCGGCTGGAAGTGCCGCTGACTGCAGAAGTTTTCAGCGGCGACTGGGCTAGCTTGCTGCGCAGCGAGGCGGTGCGATTGCAGCAGTCATTCAGCATGTCCGCCGTACCACAAGCGACCACCTTGCAACTCCCCTGCACCGCGCTGTGGGATACGAGCAGTTGGTCGCTCAGCTTCGACCAGGTCGAATGGTTGGTGCTGCGATATGATGAATTGCCAGTCATGGCTCGGCCCACGTATAGCGCATTGCAGGAGCGACTGCAGCGCATGTTGACTACGGCCAATAACACACTAGTCAACAAACAGGCGGGCAACTGTGCAATCTCTGCTACAGGGAGCGCTTGGCAGGATTGTGTTGCCAGCTTGCAACCGCTGCACGCCGATGTCCAGCAGCAGATCAGCACGTTCTCTCCGTGGCTCGTGCGGACGTGGAATTGTGTATGGCCGATCGTCTATCGCGAACAGCACGTTTTGCAAGAGCGAGCTGACATCGATGTGGTGCGCCGCGAGTTGAAGGCTTGTCTGGAAACGCAGCCAAAACTGTGCCTGTGGATGTTCCTGTTTGCCAAATTGATCTGCCAATCGCAGCTAACCACCGGTCTTGGGTTCTGCGCTGACTTTGGCGATTAATGCCGTTCCTCGAGCGCGCGGCGTAAGCTTCCAGCTTGCGATTCTAAAACGTGCTCGGCTCGTTGATCTCGGATTAATCATCACCCGCAGAGGCTGTGAAAGCGGGTTGGCAAATGAGACCCATCTGTCGATCGGTTCGGTTTGTACAGCGCGACTGCTGCGGCTCGGCGTTAAGCGATCTCCGATGAGAGTCCCCAGCGGGAAGATACCTGGAGACAGTTATTTTTGGTCGGATACTGGCTACGGCGGTAACTTTCAGCCGCTAGAAATGGGCGAGTGGGCGAGTTATGATGGCGCAGCGGTGGCTGCGCGAAGTTTGTTTTCCGCTGGACGCTCTCCACCGTTCGCGACCAATACTTCGCGAGGAAATATCCCACCGACCGCGATCGGACCTCTCTCCATTTGAGTGCCTCCCACCATGCCTCAGCCTAACTCGGAGCCTTCCGCCAACGCAACGGCCCCGCCTCTGACGAAAATGGCAGTAATCCTCGTATGTGTCATCGCAGCCATTGGCTTCGCTTTCGACATCTACGAACTGCTGATGTTGCCACTGGTTTTTCGCTACGCTGCCCAGGAGCTGGGGGGCATAATGCCTGGAACTCCCGAGTTCTCGCGTTGGCTGGGAATCATGTTTTATGTTCCCGCATTTTTTGGTGGAATTTTTGGACTGCTAGGCGGCTATTTAACCGACCGCTTCGGCCGCAGGCGCGTGTTGACATTCAGCATTTTGCTGTACGCCGTCAGCGCATTTCTAGCAGGCTACTCCACCAACATGTACATGTTGTTGTTTTTGCGTTGCACTACGTTTGTGGGCGTGTGCGTCGAATTCGTGGCGGCAATCGCTTGGCTGGCTGAACTGTTTCCCGACAAGCGGCGGAAGGAGATGGTCTTAGGATGGACCCAAGCGTTTTCATCTGCGGGAGGCCTAATGGTCGCCTGGGCCAACCACATGGCGGTGAAATGGGCGGCCGATCTACCTGCCATTACACTACCCGGATTCTTGTCAGGCGTCGGGGAAATATCCGACCCGCACGCAGCTTGGCGATACACGTTAATGAGTGGCCTAATTCCAGCCATCCCGTTGATTATCATTCGCCCGTTTCTACCCGAATCACCCGTGTGGGCACACAAGCGGGCGACGGGCCAGTTGAAACGCCCCAGCATTACCGAGCTGTTTCAACCCGCGCTGCGACGTACGACGCTCTTAACCACATTGATGTTTGCGGCTAGCTACGGTGTCGCTTTCGGCGCACTGCAACAGATACCGCAAATCGTCCCTGGCCTGCCCGAGGTGCAGTCGGTAGTCAAGGACATGTCGCCGCCGGAACGAGCCAAAGTGACGCAGACGGCCGCCGCCAATTATACCAAAAGCCAAGAGGTGGGCGGACTGATGGGACGAGTCGTGCTAGCGGTGCTGGCGGTAGTGATCGTCTCGCGACGCGCCCTGCTGCGCTTCTTCGTGATTCCGGGGATGATCCTTGGCCCCTATGTGTTCTATTCATTTATGCAAGGAGCTAACAGCGTGCTATTCGCCTGGGGCGATTGGAAGTTTACCTCGCTCGACGGCCTGCTGTTCTTGGTTGGGTTGGTGACCGTCGGGCAGTTTAGCTTCTGGGGTAATTATTTGCCACGTGTGTTCCCGATTCACCTGCGCGGCACGGGAGAGAGCTTTGCAGCCAACATTGGCGGCCGCATGATCGGCACCTCAATGGCCTGGGTGACAAGCACAATTGCGGCCATGAGCTGGGTACCTGCGCCGACTCCATCTGGCAAATTTGCATTAGTCGCAGGTTGCGTGGCTGGATTGATGTTCGCTATCAATTTCGTCGCCAGCTTTTTCCTACCTGAACCCGAGACGCTGGACTTCGACGACTGAGCGGCTCAGCTACTGCTGGCGAGAGACTGGCGTGGTGGGGGAGCTGGCCGTGCGCAGGTCGATGCGGTGGACTTCACCGGGGCTCGCAGACACTGGTTGCTTGAGCCAAGCCAGCATGCGAGTTAGTTTTTCGTCCGCAGGCAGTTCTCCGCGCGCCTCGTACTGCGGCGCGTGCCCCCAGACGATCGCGCGGGTTTTATCTCGAGTGATGACGGTCAGGCTCCACGGGCTGGGCCCAGAGGCCAAACTGTCGTGGTTTACCCAGATTTCTTGCAACTGGTACGTTTCGCGGTGCTTCGCTAAGAACTGGCACAATGTTAGAGCTTGGGTGATCCGCACGTCGCCGTAAGGCATGCCGGTATCCCCGGCCGGTCGAGCCTCCTCAGCGATAATCATGAAATAGCTCCATACGTCTTCGCTACTAAAGTCGGCCGTGGGGAGCACCGTCCCTTCTCCATCGATAGGGAAGAAACCCTTCGAGACCTTACTGGGGTTAGCATCATTTTGCTTTTCAAAAAAAACCATGGCGATCGGCTGCCGATAGACTAAATCGACCGATACCCTGCCACCCACCGCCTTGGATACTCGCGTCGTGGTGTCCACCCAATGGTGAGTTTCGAAGGCTTGGGCAATAGCCGCGTTGGCTCGCGCGTCCAGCAGTGAAATGCGATCGAGGCGACCGTTCCGATAGACCTCTTCGGCCACCGGAGTTTTAATCCAGGGGGGCTGCGGTGTTACCGACAGTTTCTCCATTCGCAGCGAATACAGCGCATGGTCCAGGTGGTCGGCACCGTAGTAGTACCAGCCGAAATAGCCAAAGATGACCAGCATGCCCACCGCAAATAGCAAAGCGCCGCCGGGAATGTGCTGGACAATTGCTGCGATTCTGTTCCGCAAGCTGGAATGTTCGGCCTTATCCATGGCTGGCAATTGATGCGGCTCCGCCGTGTGATGCGTCGTTTCGTGCGGGCGTGATCTGCCCGCTAAAACAGACTTACCAAATCTTCAGGGGTGAGGGCAACTGGATTCCGCTACGAATCTCCACGGCGCGGGCCACGCGTTCCATCAGTGCTAGCACTTGATCGCTGGTTGCAAGCCCAGAGACGATGAGGTAGCCGGGGAACTGAGGGCTGAGGCCAACTTCGCCTTCGGTCAATCCGCGTACGTCGGCATCGTCGAATAGTTCAGCCAGTTTGGCGGAATCGGGTTCGATAAAGGCTTGCACGGTTCGCGTGCCACTGGGAGGGTGGCTCTTGCGTTTGACAATCCAGTTGGTTTGCATCCGCCGAGTCAGTTCTGCCGGATCCATTTCCTCCAAAGCAAACTCGACTTCGGCAATCACCGTATCCTCGAGATTGCTTCGACGGAATCCAAACTGCAACTCCTTCCGGTCCAGGTCATTCATTTGACCGTCGCGACCAATGGTGGTAACGCGGGCCACATGGCTGCCGATGTCATCGTTGGTCACGCCTACATTGGAGACGACACCGCCGCCCACGGTGCCCGGAATGCCAGCCAAATATTCCAACCCGGAGAGCCCCGCCCCGACTGCAGCCGAAATGATGTGATTGAGCTGTGCTCCGGCGCGGGCAATCAAACGTTGGTCGCGGATTTCGATTCTGCCCAATTCGGCGGTGGTCAAGCCAATTACCAAGCCATCGAACCCGCTATCGCGACAGAGAATATTGGACCCGGCACCCAACAGTCGAACGTTTAGCGATTGCGTCTGCGCGTCGGCCAGGAGCTGAGCTAGTTCCTCAATCGTATTGGGTTCTGCAAACAG
>CAKQNH010000491.1 GCA_934255105.1 uncultured Pirellulaceae bacterium | reverse complement strand
GTCGACTCGCCCATAGCCGCAACAGTTGCCCCTGACGTAGGTGTTGGTTTGGACGCAGGTGTTGTTTTTGGCGCAGGTGAGGCTGCCGGTGTGGGAGTGCCTGCGGGCTTGGCGGCGATGATCAGCTCCTGCCAGCTCGGCAGCGCCTCGAGCTGGGCACCTTTGCGTTTCAGCAGATCGTGAGCCCGCGCAACCCGCTGATAGATTGGCTCAAGCAGTGCCTGCAGATCGGCATCGCTCGCCTGAAGCAGCTCGACCAATTCCTGCTGGACGGCAGCAATTTTTTCGGCCGAGGGTCCGAAGTCGCCGGCCGCGTAGAGCTGCCCCGCCTCCAATGTGATTTGGATCAGCTCCTGCGCTTTATTGCGTTGCCGCTCGGTCACTGCCGCCTGGCAACACAGAACGGGTAGGATCACTAGCCAAATAGTTACGCTTTTCATCACGGATTCAAAGATAGCTTAGCTCCCAGCGATTGGGTGGCGGGAATAACAATGGCATCGCTCTGGCCGCGACGGTCGAGCGTCAAATAGGCGATAAAGACCCCCAGTAACACTGCCACGATGAACATGATTGCCAAGCCGATTATCCACAGGACTCGTCGGCCTCCTTCGGCGGGAATTGGAGGAGCAGCGGGGAGCAGTGGCTGTGCCGGGAGTGGCTTTTGAGTCTTGGTGCGCACCACCGACTGAGCACCATGGGTCGAGCCATGGCCGGAACGCAGTTGGCTGCGGCGGGCAATCTCGGATTCCAAATCGATTTGGCTGCTGGTATCCGACGCGCTAGCGTTCTTGGCGATGCGGACCAACACGCCGCTGTCCGAAGTGCTGAGATTGGAGATCAAGCTGCCCGATTTTCCGCTCAGCGTATCGCCGTCGCGATTGCTGACCGTGTCGATGCCGGCGGCCAGATTGGAACCCAGTTGAGATGAGGAACCACGCGAATCGTGATCGTCCCCCAGACGCAACGAACTGCCACCTGATTCGTTTTCTTGCTTGGCCAACCAAGCCTCTAGCACTTCGGCGGTTTGTGCGGCCGACGCATAGCGGAACTTGGGGTCCTTTTGCATCAGCTTCCAGCAGATGCCTTCCAATTCGCCCGGGCACTTGGGTCGGATTTTGCGGATTTCTTTCGGCATTTCCTTCTGGTGTTTGGCGATGCGCTGGGCGATGGTGCCCTCGGGAAATGGTGCGGAACCGGTCAGCATGTAGTACATGGTGCAGCCCAGACCGTAGAGGTCGGCCCGCGGGTCGACGTTATGGCTATTGAGAGCTTGCTCGGGCGCCAGGTAGTCGGCGGTTCCCAACACTTTATCGTTGTAGTCGATCGTCAATGAAGCCTGGGCATCGTCGGCAAACAACGCCAGTCCCAAGTCTAGAATCTTTACCTTGCCTTTTGAGTTGATAAGAATGTTGGCTGGTTTCACGTCGCGGTGGATCAAGCCAACTTCATGCGCGTGCTGCAGCCCATGCGCGGCTTGAGCGATGTAATGCGCGACCAACTTAAATGGCAGTGGTCCCTTCTTTTTGACAATCGTTTGCAGGTCGTCCCCATCGACGTACTCCATGACGATGTAGTGCGTGTCGCCTTGATTGTCGATGTCGTGAGCGCGGACCACATTGGGATGGTTGAGCGACGCGATGGCCTTGGCCTCTTGCTGGAAACGGGCCAGATAGGAAGACTTCCCCAAGCGACTCTGCGGCAATACCTTGATCGCCCGCAAGTCGTGCAGCAACGTATGTTCGGCCAGATAGACACTGCTCATACCGCCGCTGCCGATGTGACCAAGCAGTTTATGTTTGCCGAGAAAGAAGCCTTTGTATTTTCCCTGCAGAAGTTTTTCGCAGTGCCAACGCGTGATCACCTTTTGCTTCTGCAACGCCTTGGCTAGCTCGACTGGATTGTCCGGCAGCTCTCCCATATGCTCGGAACGTATGGCCGCAAGAGCCTTTTCCAGCGCTTCGGGGGCCACCAACTGGCTCTTCTTTACCAGCTCAACTAGCTTATCTGCAGTGACTGTCGCCATAATGGCCCTTGTCTTGACTTGGCCGCAACCGACCAGGGCAACTTTTTACACCCCATCCAACTTTACATCCTATTCGCCATAGTCCACAAGAATAACAAGACCGTGGGCGAAGTAAACAAATCAGCAATGATTTTAGGGATATTCCGATTTAAGGAATATTCCACTGAACACAGAATAGATTATAAACAGCAACAGCGATTCCGATACAAGTCGTTCTTCAAGTGTACTTCAGATGCGAACGATAAGCTCCGCCGAAGCATCGCAAAAAGCGGGCCGAAGTCGAATATTTTAGGGCGTGCGAAACATGCAGTGGGTTGCGTTAACCAGGATGTCGAGCCTGCAACGATGAAACAGAATGCCTCGACCATCATCGTTGGTGGTGGTGTTATCGGTCTTTCACTCGCATGGGAATTAGCTGGCCGGGGCCATCGCGTCACCGTGCTGGAGGCGGCACAAGTCGGCAAGTCGGCTTCGTGGGCAGGTGCGGGTATTCTGCCACCGACAGCCCAGCATGGAACCGATGACCCCTACGAGCGGTTCCGGCGAATGAGCCACGACCTACATCCACTGTGGGCTGAGCGTCTCCGCACGTTGACGGGTATCGACAACGGATATTCCCGCTGCGGCGGTGTTTATCTGGCCAGCACCTCTGCCGAAGTGGCTACCCTGGCCGCGAATCGCTGGTGGTGGGACGAGCACGGTATCGAGCACCAAGCGTGGACGATGGAGCAGTTACTGCAACACGAACCCGCACTGATGGCGGGCCGTGCTGCCTCTGACGCCCCGTCCGCTGCTGGGCAGACCGCCATTCGCTCCGCGTGGTTTTTGCCCGACGAATGCCAACTCCGCAATCCGCACCACCTGCAAGCCCTGGAGGCCGCCTGTCGCCAATCGGGCGTCGAATTGATCGAGCAGACGGCGGCCACGCGGTTTGAATCGACAAGCTCCGGGGACGTACAAGTCTTCACCCAGCGCGGAGATTATCAAGCTGACCAAGTCTGTATTTGCTCGGGTGCCTGGGCACGCGGCATGCTGGAGGAACTGGGGCAGGCCAGTGGAATCATGCCGGTCCGAGGGCAAATCGTCTTGTATGGTTGCGACCGACCGCTATTGAATTCAGTGGTCAACGAAGGGCATCGCTACTTAGTGGCTCGCCGCGACGGTCGCTTGCTAGCAGGGAGCATCGAGGAGGAGGTAGGCTACGTCGTCGAGACCACCGAACAAGGCCTGTCACAGATTCGCACGTGGGCCGAAGGCATTCTCCCCCAGCTAAAGGATCAGCCGATCGAGAAGACCTGGGCAGGACTGCGTCCCGGCTCCTATGACAGTTTTCCTTACATGGGCCGCGTTCCCGGCCATGAACAATTGTATCTTTCCGCCGGCCACTTTCGCAGCGGCATCCACCTCTCGTGCGCCAGCGCTGTACTCATGGCCAACGAGATGGAAGGCATCGCCAACCCAATCGACTTGCATCCCTTCCGTGTTGGCCGCGGTTGAAGCTGCTCATCAACGAACGCGGCGGAACATGAACAGCCGCATTTCGAGGGTGCCAGCGTCGTCCTTGTTAATGCTGGGTAACTGACTGGCGCGCAGCGTCAGCTCCCCCTGCCCCGCTTCCAAATGGACCACTCCCAGCTTCAACGGCTTGAAGTCTTTCACCAGCGACTCGGTGCCACGCGGGACGCGATCGTGCTCCGCGCCCCTCTGCGGCGGATCGTTGGCTGCGTCTATGGTCGCCCGCAGTTGACTATCGCCAAGCGTCAGTTCAACCTCCGCGCCGACCAATGACTCCGGACATGTGTAATACATTTCAACTTCGAAATTCCCCTCGGCCAATACTTCGACCGGCCAGACCATCGTATCTTCCGTATTATTCCAGTTGGTGAAATAGGAACAGTTGGGTGCCTTGTTGGAACGTTGAATACTACCCTGAGGCTGTCCATCGCGAGCGGGTAATTGGGTCAATGGAAAATCGGGATGTCCAATCGTAAACGGGCGGCGGTCATCCTTGAGCCCAGTCAATAGCTCCGTCTTCCACTTGTCGACGTAGGTTTGCAGCTCGCGTGCGACGCTGGGCTGCTGAGCCGTGATCGGCTTAATTTGCCCTGGATCATTCACCATGTCGAACAACTGTCCGCTGTGATCCAAGCGGTACTGCTGCGTACGGACACTGACCCTTCCATTCCAGTGCGAAAAGATCATGCGATCGGGGATCGCCGCCGCTGCACCTTTCAGCAAGGGGGCCAAGCTGACGCCGTCGAGTGGTTTGGTTCGACTGGCCAGAGGTACGCCAGCCAGATCAGTCAAAGTCGGAAGCAGGTCGATAGCGCCACAAATTTGCGGTATCAATCGACCGGCTTGAATCCTCCCAGGCCAACTGATCAGCAGTGGAGCACGCACGCCACCTTCGTCGGTCGATCCCTTGCGGCCCTTCATCCCTCCATTCCAGCGGAAGCTATTAGGGCCATTGTCACTGAAGAAAACCACGATCGTGTCGTTGGCCAATTTGAGCTCGTCCAGCTTGTTGAGCACCCGCCCCACATTGTGAT
>CAKQNH010000490.1 GCA_934255105.1 uncultured Pirellulaceae bacterium | reverse complement strand
GTGCATGGGATTCCAGGTGGGCGAGTTGGACCGGCGCTCAAGTATTATCTGCGTTATCTCTTCGTAGCTCAAGTCTGGCTCGGCCCTGAGTGATGGCCTTGTGCAACCTGGCTTGCAAGACTTTTTTGGCCGGCAGCTTCAACCAGTACTCGGCAATGTGAATATCGCTGTGCTCCATGTCCATCAGCTCGACGACTTCCATGTCGCGATCGGCGCACAGGAGGATTGCGATTGGCAATCTTCTCTGAGAAGTCGTCGCAGAGATCAAGAAAATCGAGCAGGAGCGTGGTCAGGTGGTCGATCAAGCCGTCTTCCAGCTCGCGCTCGTTATGGCGCTCGGTCAACGTCAGGAAGTCGAAGTTGTAAGGATCGCGGAGCAATTGGCGGGCAAGGTCGCTCTCGGGTTTCGGCAAGGTGGCTGTAAAGTTGTCGACAGCCTTGCCCTCCCGCAAGTGCAAGCCTGATTCGATGTGGTGCGTCAGAACTGCCCGCGACCAGTTGTTTTCGATCGTCTTTTGAACGTAGAACAGGGCGTCGGCAGGAGTTTTCAACTTCTCCATAATGACGCTGTTGTGGCCCCATGGGATTTGTGCAACAAGCTGCTGCACGCTTGGTTGCTCACTATTCTCTGTTGCGGCCACAGCTTGTGGCCAATTCGAACCCAATTTGGCCACAAGCTGTGGCCAACTTGCCTCGGACGAAGTCCAGAAGAGACACCATTGACGCATCCGCCTTAAATTCCGGTAGGAAAAGCCCTTGATTTCAGGGAATTCAGTCAACAAATCCTGGCTCATCTGCTTCAGGAAACCGTCGCCCCACTTTGCCGTTTGCTGCTTTTCGATAATCTGCTCGCCGAGAAACCAGTACATCTCCAGCATCGCATAGTTCACTGCAACAGCCGCTTTTATCTGGGACGCCTGGACGTGACGCTTGATCGAGCCAAGCCACTCGCGGTATTCGTCGTTTCGGATGAGCTCACTCATTTTGCTTCGCCTTGGAGTCCAAACTCTCGAATCTCTATCTCGATCTTTCTCAACTCTCGTATCAACTCGCCAATTGTACCATTGCTCGGTTCTTGCTGGCTCACTGGGCGAATTGCGCCACAGCTCGTGGCACAATTGGCTCCGTACCCTGTTGCGCAATTGCGTCCATCCATATCAATCCGCAATCGTTTAACGCCGAGCCGCAGCAGGCCGCTGGTGCGCGAGGTGACGTGGTTGACAGGTGGAGCTCTGACGAACCATGGCGCATGCCAACCGATTTTCGCGGACTGCGCAGGCGATGGCACCTGCGGCATACAACTGACAAGCTCATTTGCGTCTGCTAACCCTCTCCGAAAACACTGTTGCGCATAGTCTCAAGGCTAGGTGCATCAACTCCGCTCCTGACTGCGCCTGCGCTGCCGGTACACTCGCGCTGATCCTGTCGCTGCCGCATCAAGGCAACTCTGCGTAATAGAATGGCGCTGATCCACCGGCTACTCCGGCTAGTCGCTAAACAATTAGCGCGGGTTTCCTACTCACGGTTTCTCCGGCATTCTTACCTTTGCTAGGTTCTCCGCAATGGCTTGATTGAGTTTCTTTTCCTCTTTCAACTGCCCCTCAAATTCGGCTTTAAGAGCGGCGAACCGCTCGGCAAAGTCAAAGTCGTCTTCTTCATCGGGCAAGCCGACATAGCGGCCGGGCGTAAGGACATAATCCAGTTCGGCCACGCGCTCGATTGGCACGGACGCACAGAAGCCTTTGATGTCTTCATAATCTCCCTCGCCAGTTCGCCAAGCGTGATAGGTGCTGGCGATTTGTTCGATGTCCGACTCGGCCAGCTCTTTGGTGCGGCGATTGATTAAATGGCCAAGATTGCGCGCGTCGATGAACAGGATCTCGCCCTTGCGCGGGTGTTCGTTCTTTCTGGCGCGATTAAGGAACCAGAGCGCTGCAGGGATTTGCGTGTTGAGAAACAGTTTGGCGGGAAGATTTACGATGCAGTCGATCAGATTGCCGTCGGCGATCATGTTCTTGCGAATCTCCCCTTCGCCACTGGTCTTACTGGTGAGTGCTCCTTTGGCGAGCACCACGCCGGCGCGGCCACTGGGCGATAGGTGAAACACAAAGTGTTGCAGCCAAGCGAAGTTGGCATTGCCAGTTGGCGGCGTGCCGAATTTCCAGCGTCCGTCGCTGCGGAGCAAGTCACCGCTCCAGTCGCTGACGTTGAATGGCGGATTGGCGATGATGAAATCGGCTTTGAGGTCTTTGTGGGCGTCGTTTAGAAACGAGCCTTCATTGTTCCAGGCAACTTGCGAAGCATCGATGCCACGGATCGCCAAGTTCATCTTGGCTAGCCGCCACGTGGTCTGGTTGCTTTCCTGACCGTAGATCGAGATGTCGTTGACTTTCCCCTGGTGCTCTTCGACGAATTTTTCGCTCTGCACGAACATCCCTCCGGAGCCACAACAGGGATCGAAGACGCGGCCTTTGTAGGGCTCGAGCATTTTCACCAATAGCTCAACGATTGAACGCGGCGTATAGAACTGGCCACCCTGCTTGCCTTCGGCCAGTGCGAATTCACCCAGGAAGTATTCGAAGACATGACCGAGCACATCGGCACTGCGGGCTTTGGCGTCGCCCATAGCGATATTGCCGACCAAGTCGATCAATTCACCGAGACTGGTCGGATCGAGATTCTGGCGCGCGAAAACTTTGGGCAAGACGCCTTTGAGGATCGGATTTTCTTTTTCGATGGCGTCCATCGCATCGTCGACCGTCTTACCGATCGTTGGCTGCTTGGCTTGGCCGAGCAGATGCGTCCATCGCGCCTCTGGCGGCACAAAGAATACGTTTTCGGCCTTGTATTCGTCCTTGTCTTCGGGGTCTGCTCCAGCAAAGTCCCCCTCCCCGCTACTCAGACGATTGAACATCTCCTCGAATGAGTCCGAGATGTACTTCAGAAAGATCAGGCCAAGCACCACATGCTTGTATTCGGCGGCATCGATATTCTTCCGCAGCTTATCGGCAGCTTTCCAGAGCTGCTTTTCCAGCGGTTCTTCCTTGGTTTCTTTGGCGGTCTTCTTTTTGGCCACGAAGTGATCCATTCATCGAGCTGGCGGAGTGGCTATTGGTAGTGGTCGCGATTGTAGCATAGGGCGTTGCCTATGCTAGCGTCGAGCAGCTTTCCACAAGTCTTCTAACCTTGGCTAAAAGCGCCAATGAGAAGCTTCAGTCGCTGGGCTGGAACGCTAACCAATTCGCGGAGCTTGTCGGCTGGGCGAAGCTCATTGCCGGTGAAGACATTTGCGCCACGGCTACGGGCAGCGGATGAATTATGGAAACATCTATTATGGTTATCGTGTCGTGCAGCGTTGTGAAACTGGCAGAACCAGCGCGAGAATCCGGGCTACGCAGGTGCCGGCAGAAGAGTGGAGTCGATTGCACCTGGTCGTAGCGGCCACGCGGGTTCGGCGCAGGGGTGACATGGCAATTTGCAGAGCTATTTGCATGTGGGCAAATTAGGTGGGGGGAGCAGGCGATTGCCGTCGCCTGCGCAAGAAGTCGATAGCAGGACGGGCTTGATTTGGTGGCTCGAGGCGATGCGCGTCGCGACCACGTTCTTGGCTGTGCCGCAACTGCGCGGTGCTTGTTGCGAGCCTACGGATTGCGTGTCATGCATTAGAAGGAATACACCCAAGAGGATTCGAACCTCTAACCTTCGGTTCCGTAGGCCTGTCTTCCGAGCCCCCTGCAAACGACGCAGAAAACCAGCGTTTTGCTTGAGGAAAGTGACTCTTGACTCGACGAATTGGCCTCCAAAGACCACTTCAACGATACTTGAATTTTACAGGGAATACGTGCGATGTGAAGCCCTATGTCTGACATCTCTGGCAGACGATAAACGGACTCGCAAACTACAAATGTGCCGGATCGATGCTGCTTTGGAGTAGATTTGCCCGCAAGTATTTGGACTTATGCACTGGGGGTAGGCCGTCCAGCAAAGTCGAAATGTAGCAGCAGCATTCTCTCGGCGACTGGCGACAGTTCGTCATGAGGCACATCCCCAAGCCGCCAAAATCGTTACCTACTCCATCAGTTCGACTTCACAATTACCATGGCGCGAACCGTTAGGCCGGTGACTGCCATTGTCATATATGTGGTCGAGTTAGCCTGAGATACTAATCTGCGTATCCCTAAAAAAGCCCTGTGCCGATAGCTCAGCCGCAGCAGCCTTAGGGTCAAGCGTAAATAGTGCCACTCGAAGATTCTTGACGGCCCGCGAAAAACAAACATAGGCGAGTTTGCGACTTCGAGCGAATTGACTATCGCTTGGTAGTCCAGCCGAATTGGGAGCTAGCAACTTTGCAAATGTATACTGAGTCCAGGCTGCTTCGGCGTCGTCAAAGACTACGATTACGTCATTATATTCCTCCCCCTTCACACCGTGCTGTGTGCTGTAGGGCGTGTTTTCATCGAGGAAGCTGCAGTACTTATCTACTTCTGTTCCATTCATCTCAAAGAAAGCATCGGCGAGCCAGTCCGATCTTTCCGCGCCATGTTGACTCTCATTGTATTCTTCTTCTCGCTTTGG
>CAKQNH010000489.1 GCA_934255105.1 uncultured Pirellulaceae bacterium | reverse complement strand
GCCTACGATCCCAGAGCTCAATGTCCCAAGTGGCGAGCTTTCATCGATCTGATCTTCGGAAGCGACGATGAAGCCAAACGCTACATCCAGGCGTTGCTGGGTTATTCGTGCTCTGGCGATGTCGGCGAACACATCCTGCCGATCTGCTATGGCTCCGGTGCCAACGGCAAATCAACGCTGTGGAATGCAATCGTCGAGTTACTTGGCGACTATGCCATGCTGGCTCCTAGCAAGCTTCTGCTAGGCACGACGAATGAACACGACACCGTTATCGCCTCGCTCTATCAGCGGCGTTTGGTGGCCATCAGCGAGCCCGATGAAGGTTCGAAGCTGCGAGAGGCCCGAGTCAAGGAATTGACTGGCGATGAGCAAATCACGGCGCGTCGCATGCGTGAGGATTACTGGAGCTTTCGTCGGACGCATAAGTTTTGGCTCAGTACCAACCATCTGCCTCAGATCAATGGCACCGATGAAGGCATCTGGCGACGCATCAAGCTCATCCCATTTCGAGTCGATCTCCGGCTCGTTACAGAGCCCATCCCTGACTACCACAAACTGCTCGTCGGCGAGGAAGGCTCTGGGATCCTGAATTGGCTCCTGGATGGTTTCAAAGACTGGCGAGCCAACGGATTCATCGAACCCAAATCGGTCATCGAAGAGACCAAATCGTATCGAGGCAGCTCTGACGAACTGGGACGTTTCATTAGCGATTGCTGTGAGGTTTCCCCCGAGCTCGTAGCCTCCTCGTCGGAGCTTTTCGAGGCCTATCGCAACTGGGGTGGGCAGCAATCTCAGACACGTTTTTCGACCTCGATGCAGTCTCGATTTCACTGTGCGACTCGCACCTTCGGACGCTTCCGAAACAAGCGCGTTTTTGAGGGCTGCGCGCTCTCAAAAGTGGATGAAATGGAGTAAACGCAGCATGTCGAAAAACCCTCAAAAACATTGGGATTTTGCTAAGTGCGCAGGGTTGCGCATGGTTGTTTCGTTATCTTCCATGCGCGCACGCGCATGGGAATCAACCAAAATACCCTCCGCAACCCTGCGCACTCGATGTAACCGAGGCCTCTCGGCGACCCAAAATTCGAGTCCTGTTCGTTCACCAAATGAGACGCTTCGAACAGCCGGATCTAGCCCATCGATCGACACCGGACTTCGCTTCCGAACTTCGCGAGTCCAACCTGCGTTCGAGTCTCGCACGACGTTGCGCACTGACGCGAGATCTCTGCCAACTCGCCCAACGCGTCGCCCTTCGCACTCATCGCGTCAGTGGGCCAACAGTGGCCTCACGGTGCGTCTGCCAGAGTGGCACTCAGTCGCAAGTTGCGACGAAATCGCGAGCCCCCAGCGGATGGGTCCTCCCCAGAAATTTGACGCGCCATTGGCCTGCGGGAACAGCCGCGCTAGATAGCTCAGTTTGTTTTTGTCCGGATTCTATTTTGAAAGGAGTTTCGATGAATGAATTTAACAGCTCAATGGAAGCTTGCCCTGAGCGATGCTTTGGCGAGTGCGAGAACGAAAGCAGCACAGTCTCGGAAAAGGAACGATCCCTGGAGGCAAACGCTTCTCTGTCTATGCACAGCGCAGCGAATACGTTCTCGGCGTCATTTGAAATGCAAGTGTTCGAGCAAGTCAAACAGCTCGAAATGTTTGACTTGGAAGGAAGCTCTGATCAAGGCGAGAGTAGACCAGCGAACGAGGGTTCTGAGTGCGCTCAACAGAGGGACCTGGGAATACGCGCTGAGCATCAGAGTATCAGGGATTCGACTCAGGGACATTTAGATTGGGGTCGGATTGTACTTCGGCCATCACAGCTCAAGCGGCTGATCAACGATGCGGGCCTCGGCAATGTTCTTAACGAACGGCAGTTGCTTCGGTATCGCAAAGAAACGCCCCAGATCGAATCTGAAAATGGTGGAATCCATTTTATTCGCTTTGTTGCTGCGCTCTGTCGACGGCGAACCAAAGGGGCACTTGCATCACATCCGTCGAAGCTCTCGCTCCCCGACCTATATGCGCTCCTGGAGGAACAGAACTATCGCTGCGCATTAACGGGCGACGTGCTAAGTCCTGATGATGTTGCGATTGATCACATCGTCCCAATCTCGAGTGGTGGAGACTTCAGCATTGAAAACTCGCAATTGGTTTCAAAAGCAGCCAATCGAGCAAAACACACGTTGTCACAAGACGAATTCATTTTGCTCTGCAAGCAGGTTGCAGACAACCAACGAGCGACACCCGCGAACGAGCACTAACCGGTGCTTTTGCTAGCCGATTTACCAAGTTCATCAATAAAACCCCAAAGGATTGCAATATGACCACCACTGCCCTGCAGATTGAAATGTGGACGCTCGACCGCGTTCGACCGTACGAAAACAACCCCCGCAACAACGACAAAGCCGTCGACGCGGTCGCTGCTTCGATCAAGGAGTATGGCTTCTCGCAGCCAATCGTTGTCGACAGCGACAGCGTCATCATCGTCGGCCATACGCGATTGAAGGCGGCACAGAAGCTTGGCCTGGAGCGAGTGCCCGTCGTGGTCGCTTCGCATTTGACGCCAGAGCAGGTGCGAGCGTATCGAATCGCCGACAACAAGACCGCTGAAATCGCGGAATGGAACTACGATCTGTTGCCGATCGAATTGTCGGCATTGCAGGACGCGAACTACGACCTCGGGCTCCTCGGATTCAACGCTGAGGAACTTGCGAAGCTGATGGATACCGGCGTCAACGAAGGTTTGACCGATCCGGACGAGATCCCCGAGCCGCCAGACGAGGCAGTCACTCAACCTGGTGATCTTTGGATCCTCGGTAACCATCGGTTGCTCTGTGGGGACTCATCCTCGCCGGCAGACCTGGATCGTCTGCTGGGGGGCGCTGTGATCCATTTGTGCAACACAGATCCTCCCTACAACGTCAAAGTGGAGCCGCGATCGAATAACGCGATCGCTGCGGGTTTGTCTTCGTTCTCGAATGATGCGGCATCGGGCCGGTTGAAGCAAGGACAAGGCAACGCCGCATCGTTTGGTGTCGATCACGAAACGGGTAAACCGAAGCATGCAGCGACTCACAAGAAGCTTCGTCCAAAGGATCGACCGCTTGCGAATGACTTCGTCAGCGACGAGGCGTTCGACCAGTTGCTCGATGATTGGTTTGGAAATATTGCCCGAGTCTTACTGCCAGGTCGCTGCTTCTACATCTGGGGTGGCTACGCCAACTGCGGCAACTATCCACCGGTGCTGAAGAAGCATGGGCTGTACTTCTCGCAATCAATCATCTGGGATAAGCAGCATCCCGTTTTGACGCGAAAAGACAGGACGGGTAGCCGTGTGAAGACGAAGGATTTTGCATGGTAAATCACGGTCATTCCGTGTTGGCGTAATCAAGACTCCAACGATCTCGCGAAGTCTGGTAAACTAACCGTCCGAGGAAAAAGTTCCAAAAATTGGTTTCGCAAGGAGAATACCCCCGCTATGACGGCATCACCTACCAAGCAACGCGCACCCAGAAATCGCACAATCACCATCGATGATAACGAACGGGCACGTCTCTCACCGCTCTTGAAGACGATCGAAAAACCTGTTGATCGTCTCCCGGAAGGCATCGTGCTTGGGGATTGCCTTAAGATCGCTCCACTTCTGCCAGCCGCCAGTGTCTCTCTTCTCTTTCTCGACCCACCCTATAACCTTACCAAAAAGTTTAATGGCTCAAAATTCAACCGCAGGAGTGTGCAAGAGTATACCGACTGGCTCGACAACGTAATCGTAAGCTTCAAACGCTGCCTGACCAACGAAGCCACAATTTACATTTGTGGTGATTGGTACAGTTCAGCTTCGATTTTTGAAGTTGCAACCGAGCACTTTGTCGTTCGTAATCGAATTACATGGGAGAGGGAGAAAGGGCGCGGTGCTTTGACCAACTGGAAGAATTCATCCGAAGACATTTGGTTTTGTACCGTTTCTGAATCTTATCAGTTTCATGTCGACGAAGTGAAATTGCGACGCAAGGTTATCGCTCCCTATCGGAATCAAGATGGGACGCCGAAAGACTGGTCCGAAACGGCAGACGGGCAATTCCGAGATACTCATCCTTCAAACCTTTGGACAGACATCACTATTCCATTTTGGTCGATGCCAGAAAACACAGACCACCCAACTCAAAAAAGTGAAAAGCTTCTTGCTAAGCTGATTTTAGCTAGTAGCAGCGAGGGGGATTGGGTTTTAGACCCCTTCGCAGGGAGTGGGACGACCTGCGTAGTTGCTCAAAAGCTCGGTCGTAAGGGGTGCGGGATTGAGCTCGATAATGAGTATGCATGCCTAGCACAAAAGCGACTCGAAATGGCGTCCGGTGATAACTCGATCCAGGGGTATAGCGATAAGGTATTTTGGGAACGCAACACGTTATCGATCCAAGAGCAATCGAAGCCGGGCAAGAAAGCGAGCAGCAGCGTGACGCCCACTCTATTTTCCTAGAGTTCCAGCAAACGCTTTAAGTATGCCTCGGCCTTGGCTTCGTCGATTTCTTCCTTGTAATCGTTGGCGAATACTTGAGAGAACTCCCCGGTGAGTTGTGTTACCC
>CAKQNH010000488.1 GCA_934255105.1 uncultured Pirellulaceae bacterium | reverse complement strand
ATGTGTTCAGCTAACTGGTACTAATGGACGAATACTTGACCACCGATATTTTGCACTCTTGCTGTCTCGGTCTCAATGTAAGAAATGAATAACGTCACCTGGCCCCTTGCGGTCCAGGCTAAGATAACCAACTACCAATCAATAAATCCATAGGCCCTCGCGGGCGAATAGGCCGCGAGTGCCTTTCCGGTGACCATATCCGAAAGGTCATACCTGTTCCCATCCCGAACACAGAAGTCAAGCTTTCGGAGCCGATGATAGTGCCCACCAGTGCGAAAGTAGGTCTTGCCGGTCTTTATAAAAAAGCCTCCTCAGAGTAATCTGCGGAGGCTTTTTTCGTTTTCTCTACTACAGTTCGCAGTGCTCTGTGTCGCGCTCGCACTCATTGCGATGCTCCTGAATTTGACGTGGCTTTTGCGCGTTAGATCAGCCAGCTCCGACCCGACTGCGTCGTCGGTGGGGCGCCAGGTTCTCGACGAATAGTGCGTTCGAAGGTTGGGAGCCCAAGAGCTTCTAGCAGGACTTTTTCTACTGTGTGAGGCAAGTCGGAATTTCGATCGCGACACCTCGCAAATGGCCGTGTGCTATACTGGTCAAATTCGTTCGCGCGCACCGTTGTGTCGAGCGCGTTGCGGTCGTGTTAATCAAGCCCTTTTCCTGTGCTCGTCGGGCTCAAGTATTCGCCGGGCCAGTCTTCAAAAGCTGAGAAGTCTATGCGTTGTTTGGATCTTATTTTGCATCACCGTCTGGTGGCAATTATTCGGCTCGATAATTTGTCCGCGGCCGTACAGTTATCTAGAGCACTGTTATCAGCGGGTATCGTGGCTCAGGAATTTACGTTGACAAACCCTCGTGCTCTGGACGCCATCGCAGAGGTTCTGAAAGCGGTTCCCGAGTTTTCTAACGGGGAGGCAACGCTTGGTGTTGGATCGGTGCGCACGCGGGCGCAAGCGAAAGCGGCAATTGAGGCCGGCGCGCAGTTTGTAGTCACACCGGTTTTTCAAGCTGAAGTAATTGCGGCGTGTGTTGAGGAGAGTATTGCGGTGATGAGCGGTGCGATGACACCCACGGAGATCGCTGCTGCCTGGCAGGCCGGCGCTTCGGTTGTGAAAGTTTTTCCTGCGCGCAGCCTCGGGCCGAAGTATATTGCAGATGTTTTGGCTCCAATGCCGGAGCTGAAACTGATGCCCACTGGCGGTGTCGGACTGGAAAACATGCAAGACTATTTTGAGAGCGGTGCCAGTGTCGTAGGCATTGGTAGCAGTTTGTTCGAAATGTCGGCCCTGCGGCTCGCCCACTGGGACCGTATTGCAGAGGTCGCGGCGGAATTTGCCCGGCGCGCCATGAAGCCCTGTGAGTCAACGATGCCTAACTAGTGGTTTGTCAATATTGAATTTTGGGGCAGCGAAGTAGAGCAGTTGTCCCAACTGCTTCAGATAACGATTGAGACAATCGTTCTACACATCCGACAGATAATTTCCGCAAGCCACTATCTACTGAGGCACTGGTTCGAGTGATTGATTCAAGTAAGCCTTACGATGTGATGACTCTGGGCGAGACGATGGCGAGATTCTCACCGGCTGGTTACGAGCGGTTTGGGCAATCTCGCTCGGTCGAAATGCATGTAGCCGGCAGCGAATCGAACACCGCTATTGGCTTAGCTCGCCTCGGGCATCGCGTCTGTTGGCTATCGCGGTTGACCAATAATGCTATCGGGCGCTGGATCGCCGGAGAGATTGCCTCCCACGGGGTGGATGTTTCCAACGTCGTCTGGACCGACGATGACCGAGTAGGCACGTTTTACATGGAGCGCGGGGTGCCGCCTCGCAGTTCACAAGTCTTCTACGATCGGGCTGAGTCTGCGGCCAGCCGGATGCGACCGGAAGAATTGCCCAGCGAATTGTTTCGTAGCCAAGCGGCCCAAGTGTTCCATACCAGCGGTATTACGTTGGGGATTTCCTCGCAGTCGCGGCAGACCGCGTTGCGAGCAATTGAGCTCGCCCGCGGCGGGGGACAGTTGATTAGCTTCGATTTGAACTATAGATCGCGGCTATGGACCGCTTCGGCGGCCCAGGCGGCGTGCGAACCAGTGATGGCTCAGGCCGATTTAATCTTTTTGCCCATCCGCGATGCGCGGCCGATCTGTGGCGTATCGGCTAGCGACCCTGCCGCAGTTTGCCGCGAGCTGCACTTGCGCTGGCCACAAGCGACTATTGTCATTACGCGCGGCAACTTGGGTGCAGTGGCTATGGATAGCACGGGGACTTTTTTTGAGCAGCCTGCGTTCTCTGCCGTCGAAGTTGAGCGACTGGGTGGGGGCGATGCGTTTTCTGCGGGCTTTCTTTCAGCTTATTTGTCGGAAAAGAATACTGCCCAAGCGTTGCGCTGGGGCTGTGCGACGGCGGCCATCAAATACACGATCCCCGGCGATTTTCCGCTCATCGACCGTTCGGCGGTGGCTGCACTCGTCGCCGATGAATCGCAGTCGGGCTCAGCTATCATCCGTTGAGTGTGAAATAGCATTTAGTTTGCGTGAAAGCAACTTTAGACAGCTATGACTTATCGTAGCTTTTGCAGATGGTCGAGAGGCTATGGTAGCTTGGACGGTGGAGAGTTGTTCGTCGGCAGAGTTATAGTGGCCCGAAAGCAGGCTTGGGCCCAGGCTGTTTCATACCGTCGCACACAAACTCTGGCGAAGGTATGCGTGAAAGCTACGACAAGTCGCAGCAGTCCAAAGAGCTCGCCTGTGGAGCAAGGAAACTCCTAACGTCAGACGCTCGCTGCATTTTTGCAAAAGGAGCCGGCGATCATGGTCGCCGCGCGGTTACGATGGCGCGTATCGGGGCCGGGTGACCTTCGATGGTGAGCGCCGGGTTGTCGGGGTCGAGGAATTCGGCCAAGGATTCAAACGTCATCCAAGCTGTGCGGCGTTGCTCGCCCAGGCTGGTCGGCGTAACGTCCACCATTTGGATATCGACTAGGCCAGTCTCGCGCAGCCAGCGCGAGAGCAATGCTAGGCTGGGGATGAGGCCAATATTCTTCATCTTGGCGTATCGCCCTGGCGGGCTGAGTGCCTCCTCTTCGTGGGAGTCAATAATCAGCGTCTCTAGTACGAGCTGGCCGCCAGGAATAAGTGTCTGGAACAGTTTCGACAAGTGCTCTAGTGGTCGGGAACTGTGATAGAGCACGCCCATGGACAGCGCGATATCGAAGGCGGCCAAGTCGTCTGGCAGCTCGTCATCGACCAGCGGTATCACAAAGTGTCGTTCAGGGTGCGGCGCATAGCGCCGCAGGACTTCATATTGCATCAGGTACAGTGGAAATGGCTCGCAGCCAACGACCAAATCCGCGCCAGCGTCGAGCATTCGCCAGCCGTAATAGCCATTGCCACAGCCCACATCGAGCACTCGTTTGCCATGCAAGTCGATTGCGTTTTCGATGCGGTCCCACTTCAGATTCGAACGCCATTCACAGTCGATCGCTACTCCAAATAGGTTGAATGGTCCCTTGCGCCACGGGTGGAAGGCTTGCAGCAATTCGGTCACATGAGTTGTTTCGATTTGTGACGGACCGCTGACAATTACGGCGGGACCGGCTGCACACCAGTTTGTATTCGCAGGCGGAGGCAAACGCTTCCAAGCGGCGATCCAGCTCGGCATCTTGCCGTGCAGCCCGGGCGTTAGTCGCTCAGAACATTGCCGTTGTAACTGCGCTGCCCAGTGGTCAAGGCCCAATTTGCCGAGTGCATCGTAGAGCGATTGTCGATCAAAAAGCGAAGTTTGGTCCATCGATGACGTGCCTATTTGATCGCTAGAATCGAAACGAAATTAAAACACTGGAACCAGGGCGCGATCGTCTGGAAGCCGACTTGCTGCAGTCGCTGCGTATGGCTGGCAAGCGTTTCAGGGATCAGACGATTCTCGATGGCAGTTCGCTTCTGTGCAATTTCTAAGTCGCTATACCCGTGCGCGCGTTTGAAATCATGATGCAGCTCAGTCAGCAAGTTTTGTTGTGCGGGATGATCGAAGCAGATTTTCTCGGACAGCAACAGCGCGCCGCCTGGACGCAAGGCATCGGCCACTCGTTGCAGTAGCGCCTGCCGATCGGCTGCGGGGACGAACTGCAAAGTCCAATTGAGCACGACAAAGGAAGCATCGTGGATCGGTAAGTCCTGCACATTGGCTAAATGTACGGCTACGGGGCAGGTGGTGGAGTTGCCGTGGGGCGGGAATTGAGCGAGTTTTTCCTGCAGTCGCGCCACCATCGCTTCAGCCGAGTCGACGGCGTGGATCGTGCATGATGAGGGGGCTTGTGACCGCATTAGCAGCGTGGCTGCGCCCAGGGAACAGCCCAAGTCGTAGAGGTTCGTCCCTGGCTGTGCATAGCGGTGAGTCAACTGTTCGATCATCGACAGCACGGACGCATAACCTGGAACCGAGCGCGCGATCATATCTGGAAAGACTTCGGCGACTTGATCGTCGAAAACAAAATCCCCAACTTGTTGGTGTGGCAATGCGTATATTCGATCTTGTGGCATATGTGTAGGCTCGTAACGAGCACCGCGAGTTACGGCATGGAG
>CAKQNH010000487.1 GCA_934255105.1 uncultured Pirellulaceae bacterium | reverse complement strand
GACCTGGGCACCCGGTTCTTTGCTATAGGCATAGCCACGGTGCGGCGCGAAAAACGCCATCGGGTCATAGCCCCAATAGTTGGGGCGTTCCGGTGGATTGCCGTGGATGTCCATGATCGGGAATTCATGCACGGGCATCAGTTCGACAGCCGTGACCCCTAGGCTTTGTAGGTAGGGGAGCTTCTCGATCAGTCCCAGGTAGGTCCCCGAGTGCTTCACCCGCGAGGTCTTGCTCTTGGTAAAGCCACGCACGTGCATTTCATAGATGACCGTTTCCGACAGTGGGCGACGCAGGTGGCGGTCCCCCTCCCAATCGAAGTGGTCATCCACGACCACGCACTTTGGCGGGCGGATGATTCCGTCCTGGCTCTTCTGGAAAGTCCCCGCCAAGGCTTTGGCATAGGGGTCGATCAAGCGGGCGTTGCCATCGAACCACTGCCCCGACTCGGGGTCAAACGGCCCGTTGGCTTGAAAATGGTACAGTTGCCCCGGACCAACCCCCGGAACAAAAGCACTCCACACATCCCCCCAACGATCTGTGTCGCGATCGAAATCGATGATTTCCACCGGTTCACGATCATCGACTTTATCGTACAGCAGGACGCGCATAGCTGTGGCGCTGCGGCTAAAAACTACAAACTGCACGCCGCGGTCGGTTACCACTGCGCCGTATGGCAGCTTATATGCAAACTGCAACTCAGGATGCGGGTGTCGCATGAGCATACTTTATAAAGTCCTTCTCAACTTGCGGGTAGCGTTTGGTCATCGTTGACACTGAAACATACCACTCACTTGTGAGCAGGCCGTTAAACGCTCCTGGAAGACTGCCAAAAACCACTCCAAGTGGTTCTCGATAGGCCGCGCACCGAAAGCTTTCCGGAAGGGACGAGTAGTCTGGGTTGAGAAACTGTAGCAGCTAGGGTAAACAGATCAGTTTACTCTCCCCGAGCCAATTCCGCTTGCGGGGGACAGGGGGAATTTGAGTGCGAGATGGGTTCTCATTTGCCAGGAGTCGTCGTTTTCATTAACTGAGCATTCTTTTTAAGCTCGTTCGAAAAGCGGTCAAGCGTACTATTCTCCGACCAGCGGCAGGTAGTCTGCATAGCCTTCGCCGGCCATGGCCTCCTTGGGGACAAATCGCAGCGAGGCGGAGTTGAGGCAATAGCGTTTGCCGCCACGTTGCACGGGTCCATCGTTAAACAAATGCCCCAGATGCGAATCCCCGCGACTAGAGCGGACGTCGATCCGCGTATACGACAGCTTGTTATCCGGTGCATAGCGCACCGCTTGGGGGTGGATAGGTGCCACAAACGAAGGCCAACCGGTTCCCGAGTCGAATTTGTCTGCGGACGAAAACAAAGGTTCGCCCGATACCACGTCGACGTAAATCCCCGGCAAGTGGTTGTTCCAGTAGCGGTTTTGAAAGGCTGGCTCCGTATCATCATGCTGCGTAACGCGAAATTGCAGCGTGGTCAACTTCTGCCGCAAGTCCTGTGGGCTGGGCTTTTGAAAGTTAACCCATGGCGGTTCGGATGACGCAGCATTGTTTGGCGAAGCAGGTGCCCCCTTGCTGGAGCTCGCATAGCTTTCATCGGACAGACCATTATTTTCATTTTTAAACGAGGCACTCTGGTTAGCGGCATGTGCGGACATTGGCGTACGACCGTCGCGGTTTGCGCTGCTCTCAGAGCTCTGCTGTGGGTAGGCACCGTCGAGCTCGAGCTGGCCTGCCCTCGGCCCCCAATGCTGCTGCAGGAAGGCGTCGCGTCCGGAGGCCGAGCGATAGAACTGATACTTCCTCAAGTTCTTAACATGATAATTTTGGTGGTAATCTTCGGCCGGCCAAAACGCATGCCGCGGCTCGATGACTACATTCAGTCGGCGACGAAATACTTTCATCTCGCCGATTGCGGCAACCACCCGCTGCGCGGCCAACCTCTCGTCCTCGTCGTTGTAGTAGATCGCCGGGCCATATTGTCGCCCCTGGTCTTGAAATTGGCCGACGCGATTGGTCGGGTCAATGTGCTTGATGAGGTACTCGACCAAACCGGCATAGGTGATTTGGGACGGATCGTAGACCACGAACACCACTTCGCGGTGGCCACCGCTGGCATAGTTCTCATAGGTCGGATTCTTCGTTCGACCGCCGCTGTAGCCCGAGATGGCCTCGATCACCCCCGGCACCTTCTCCAGATCGCTCTCAATGCACCAGAAGCAGCCCCCAGCGAACACCGCCGATCCGCGCTGCGGCAATTGCGGGTCCTGCTTGGGGAGATTCGTTTCGAGCGGAACCGTCTCAGGCAGAACCGTTCCGGGCAGAATTGCAGTCTCCTGTCCAAGGGGCGCCTCATTGGCAAGCTGCACATCCTGGCTCAATGCCAAGGTTCCAGCACAGCACAAGCTCAACCACAACGACCAAAACGCATGACGACCAACTAGAAAGTGAGCATGCATATCACCCGCTCCTTCTATTACAACAAAAAAAAGGACTACTCCGACAATCTTCAATCAGCCATTAGCAGCTTCTATGATAACCAAGGATCCCTCGTCGGTCTGTGCCGGCTGTGCGTTATCGACTAAAGGAAGATGCAAGATGACGAATGGAACTATGGATTTGCACTAACGCAAGTAGGCAACTTCAAAAGAATAGTTAGCCGACTGGGCGTTAGCCGAGGTTTTTTTATATAAATATAATAAGTAACTTATGCTCGGCTGCTTAGCTCGGCTGCTTATGCATTGCCGCACAGCTCGATGGCTGTCGCAGCCAGCAACCCAGCTCCGATAGGTAGGGCTCGCTCGTCGATGTCAAAGGCGGCGGTGTGCAGAGCATGTCCGCCGAGCACGGGGCCCGCAATTCCCAAACGCATCATGCATACCGGCTTGTGCTGGCCAAAGAACGAAAAATCCTCCGCCCCCATACTAGGCAATTCAAGAATATCCGCCTGCTCAATCGATGGGAGAGACCGCGCGGTCTGCAGCATGGTGCGATGCACTTCAGCATCGTTGTGAACGCTGGGAGTATATGCCGAAAAGCTGAGTTTGACCTGGCAACCAAAACTCTTCGCGGTGGCGGCTGCCAAATTGTGCATTTCCTGCATGATCGCCGCGCGCGAACTTTCGCTAAAGGTCCGCATGGTGCCAGACAAACTCGCCTGCCCCGACACGATATTGGGGGCCGAACCAGCCTGAAAAGTTCCCACGCTGACCACCGCTGGATCGCGGCAGTCGTGAACTCGCGGAACGCGCGCATACATCTCGCAGACCCATGAGGCGGCCGCCGCGATAGCATCGCTACACAAGTGCGGACGCGCACTATGCCCTGCGCGCCCGATCACCTCGACGTCGAAACTGTCACAGGCAGCGGTAAATGGGCCAGATCGTCCCGCTACTCTCCCAACACTCAAAGTCGGATCGACGTGTAGCGCCAAAATGCTGGCGAGCCCCTGCAGTGCGCCAGCAGCAATCATCAACGGGCCGCCTTGACTAGTCTCTTCCGCCGGTTGAAAAATTGCACGCACTGCGACAGGATTGGGTAGAGCCTCTCGGCGATCGAGCTCGTGCAGAATTGCCAGCGCCCCCCAGACCATCGCGGCGTGTGCGTCATGGCCACAGGCATGCATCACTCCGGTATGGCGACTGGCGTAAATATCGGTCCCCAGCGTGGCAATTGGCAAAGCGTCAATGTCGCCTCGCAGCCCGACGCGGATCGGCGAGGATGAATCGTGCTGCGACTGCCAGTCGCTGGTCAAGCCGATTCCGTGTTCGGTGACTCGCGTGGCATTCCCTAGCGACTCCACTCGCTCAGCCAAGTAGGTCGTGGTGGTGAATTCGCGCATCGACAGCTCGGGATGCGCGTGCAAGTGCCGTCGCACGCTGACGATGCCCGGCGCCAATCTCGCGGCAACTTGCCCCAATTCGCTACGCCAACTCAAAGGGCTCGGACCTTCTTGCATGCTATCGCTCTTCACTCAGGCGGGGGTTATCTAGGCCATTGTATCGGCCCGCTATTCTAGCGTCACGGGTGGGCCTGGCCCAACGCGTCTCATAGCATATCTAACTGAAAAAATTGCGCTCCAGCCCGCAAGCGGCCGTGGGGGCGAGCACTGCGGCGAACTCAATCGGCCAGCCAGCGAAGATTGCCTTGCAGCCAGCTCTGCCCCCAGCGAAAGAAAGTTGTCGACGGTGCCACAAACACGGCATCGACGGTCGCACCAGGTAGACTGCTAACTTCGTCGGGAACGTCGATTACCGCCGCAAAGCGGACTGGGGAGCGGC
This sequence comes from uncultured Pirellulaceae bacterium, assembly GCA_934255105.1. GTDB lineage: Bacteria > Planctomycetota > Planctomycetia > Pirellulales > Pirellulaceae > Aureliella. The sequence goes on along the minus strand of CAKQNH010000487.1, from coordinate 320 downwards.
CGCCCGAGAGCGGTCCAGCCTCCTGCAGTGCAGCCAGCGCGGCCCGCTGCCAAGGGGACGAGAGTTCATCGATCTGCACCACCGATTGCACGCGGCAGCCGCGCAGCACACGCTGAGGGTGTGAAATCCGCAAGTTCACTCGCGTGCCGCTGGCTACGCTGGCAAGCTGCGATTCGCTCAGGGGAATGACCGCCTGCGTGCTGGCGCTGCAAATGCTGGCCAACAAGCTGCCACTGGCTAGCCAGCGGCCCGACTGATTGGGCTCGCACCATGTAGTAGGGAGCGAACCATCGGTTTCCTGCAGCCCGAAGCTACCGTCT
>CAKQNH010000486.1 GCA_934255105.1 uncultured Pirellulaceae bacterium | reverse complement strand
CGTCTCCGGCCGGTGTCCGATCGCCGAATAAAACGTCCGGCCTTTGCCCAGGCAATTGGTCCAGGCGAGCGGATGGACATTTGCTTGAAGTTTTTGGTTCAATTCATCAAGTGGTTCAAGCTGCTGCAGATAGCTCATCGTTTCTCGCTTGTGGGGTTGGTAGTTCACGGGGATGTTTACGTCTGAGCTGCCAAGTGCCGGCTCAGTAAGCAGCCATTGCTTCGCTGAGTATCGTGAGAAGGCTGAGTTTCGTCGACTATGTCAACGTCCAGTAGTTTGCAAGAACATTCTGATCCCAATTCGTTTTGCGTACTAGAATGTCGGACAACGGCTGGTTTCCTTACAAGCTTTCCTTCAACTGAGCGAAACTACGTCAGAACTCGGATTATTCATAACCCGCCGCGTGAACGATCGCACAGAGCCCAATGTTGACGTTGGCGATTTGGTCCTGAGTTTGGATCGGCTGGTGGTCGCTTGTGCCGATCGCTATGGTGCTCGCTTGGATTTGGCTGAACCCGCGAATGTTCCCACCACTGAAAACACTCGACAATTGGATATCACGTGGCGTTATCGGTGAACGCATCTGGCTCGCTGGACTCGTTTGGTTGAACCTTGCCGTGACGCTGTCCGGATTGGTCACATCGATGCTCGGAAAAGTATATCGCCCAAGTCTTCCGGAAATTGAGCATACGACCATGCGCATCGCGCAGACCGTGGGTATAGAGACTGCGGAAAACGGTCTCCTGCGGTTGAAGGACGGCAATCTAGCTTATGTGACGAAGCGATTCGATCGCCGTGAAAATGGCACGAAGGTCCGCCAATAAATGCAGCGTTCACAGCCAAGTTCCTGAAACCAATACAGGACCGCGCACATCTATGGTGACCCTCCCTCCGCAGTGTGTACCGAGGAATCCGAGGTCGGAATCGGCTTCGCACCCACTATCGCTCGTGCCTGGGAAGCTGCCTTTGTCGAAAGCAAACTACCGGATCAACGCGGTGTCATAATGAGGACAAGCTTCGTTGTCGGTCGCGACCGTGGGGCTGGTGGCGGCGCAATGGCAACGCTCGGATTGCTGGCTCGGATTGGACTTGGCGGCCGAGTCGGCGCGGGCACACAAGGCATGTCATGGATTCACGAGGCAGATCTGAACAACTTGTTTAGCCGGGCCATCGCGGACGACTCGATGTCTGGCGTGTACATCGCTTCGGCACCGAACCCCGTCTCGCAAGTTGAGTTTATGCGCACGCTTCGCAAAGTCATTAAGATGCCGATCGGCTTGCCCGCTTTCGAATGGATGGTGCGCATCGGAGCGCCGTTGGTGTTGGGCATTGCCAAAACAACCCTGGATCACCGGAAACCCCGCTTTTCGGTTAGGCGCTTAACGATACTCCCTCGTGGCACACGAGGAGTGGCTCTAGGGTTCGAGCGGTAGTACAATAATTTGATTGAGGTATCGATAGATGGCTAAATTAGTAATTGCGCAGCCTGCTCAAACGGATTGTCAGAGATGAATGTCAGATTGAATTCAAAAGTGACAATCCTAGGGGGACGATTTCGCTGTGGTGTGATTGCGCTGTCAGTCATGGTTGCTTTGTGGTCGAGGCCGCTTGCCTGCACAGCTCAGACAACAGGCGACGGAGAGTTCGCGGCGCAAAGGGCCGATGCCCAGGAGTTCTTTCGTAAGCGTGTCGCTCCGTTTATTAAAGACTATTGCATCGACTGCCACCAGAACAGACGACCAACGGAGGCTGGAGTCAATTTTTCTCCAGCGTTGAAGGATCCTGGTGATGCCGCCTTCACCGAACTGTGGACGAAAGCGTTCGCCATGGTGAAGACACATGCCATGCCACCGGAAGATACGGGTGACCTACCGACTGATGCTCAACGACAGACGTTCTTAGATGGGATCGCGAGGATCAAGTTTCTCAGCGCGAAGGACCCAGGACCCTTCGTCATCCGGCGGCTGACAAAGGAAGAGTACGGCAACACTCTACGCGATCTCTTTGGAGTTGAACCCTCGATTGCCGATTCGCTGCCAGATGAGGTCAGCGGTGAAGGGTATCTCAATTCCCTTTCTCCTCTTCAGCTCGAACAGTATCTGACGATCGCCAATCGGGTTTTGGACCGAATTTTGGCAGTTGAAAACGCACCGCCGACGGAAATTCAAATACGACTGTTTGGTGAACCACCGCTGCTCGAAGCGGACATCCCGGCAGCGGCACGTAGCGTTGCCGAGTCACTTGCGAAGAAGGCCTATCGTCGTCCTCCCTCCGAGGCAGAACTGAAAGTCTTGCTGGAGGTGTTCGACCTGGGCATGCAAAACGACCTAGCTTACCAGGAGGCGCTTGGCTTGATGGTCAAGGCGATCCTCGTTTCTCCACAGTTCCTCTTCATTACCCCGGCGGGAGATGTTGAGCCCGGCGTACTCGCTGTGACTTCATTTCCGAACCGCACGAGCCCCGTCAAACGCGGCATGTGGGTGCTTGAACAAGTACTGGGGGACCATATTCCAAGTCCGCCGCCGGACATCCCGGCTCTGGACAGTCAGGACCAGAAAACGGTCGCGAACTTGACCCTGCGTGAGCGCACCGAACTTCACCGCTCCAATCCAGTTTGCGCCAACTGCCATCGAACGCTCGACCCCATTGGGTTTGGTCTCGAAAACTTTGATGCCATCGGTCGGTGGCGTGATCTTGACGACAACGGTGAGGCGATTGACGCTTCGGGTGAACTTCCAGGTGGAAAGCGTTTCTCGGGTCCTAAAGAACTGAAAACCATTGTCGGCGGCCGAGTCGACGAGCTAGCTCGCAACTTGGTGGAGAAACTACTGGCATATGGCCTGTGTCGAAAGCTGGAAGGCTACGACGAAATCGTAGTGGACGGTTTGATGCGGGACATCGCCAAGGACGGATATCGCATGCGGACGCTCGTCATCGCAGTCGTTACCAGTTATCCCTTTACGAATCGACGAATTGAAGAAAATCGGACCTCAAATGAGTAAAAGCATGCGAATTGATCGTCGTACCTACTTGAGAGGAATGGGAGCGTCCCTTGCCTTGCCACTTTTGGATTCGATGGGTTGGGCAGACACTGTCGAGGGGAAAACCTATCAACCACCTGTCCGCCTTGGATTCATGTACATGCCGCATGGTGTGATCATGGATCAATTCTGGCCCGCAGATGCAGAGAGTTATCTGTCGTCGCCGCCGCCAGCCTTAGCCTCGCTGCAGCCCGTGCTCGCCCAGTGTCTATTGATGAAGGGAATTGCGGGGGTTCCCATCGGCCCCTTTAACGGAGCACCGCACGCGCTTGAACTATCGACTTGGCTCACGGCGACTTTACCGAACCCAGACAAACGGAGTGAGGTCAACATTGCGATTTCAGCGGACCAGATAGCAGCCAACTACGTGGGTGCCTTCACCACTCTGCCGTCTTTAGAACTGGCGACGATGCCCCAGACTTGGAAGGAAAACCAGGCAGGGCTGAATGAGGCTTACTATTCACATTGCAGTTTTCGCACCCCCACTCAGGCTGTTCCCGCCGAGATCAATCCACGCAATGTACTCAATCGCCTGTTCAACACCAAAGAACAAGGTGGCACTAGCCTGAAATCGACACCATTGGAGGCGCTTGACCGAAGCATGTTGGATATCGTCCTTGGCGGCGCCAGGGACCTTAGGCGAACTTTACCCACAACCGACCAACGCAAACTGGATGAATACCTGGACAGTCTCCGTTCGGTCGAACGACGAATTGCCGCCATCGAATTCCGGCAACAGGAGGCAGCATTGGAAAAGGCGGGCGTCAAGTCCAGCAAACGAAGCGAGTCAGATTCTCCACCCATCGAAATTAAGATTCCTGAGGGAGACAAACGCAGCGAATACATGCAAATCATGTGTGACCTCACCGTGCTGGCGTTCCAGACAGATACAACCCGCGTCAGCACATTCATTGGTTCGACTCCGAACGGTGTGTCGTATCCGGAACTTGGGTTCAACGACCAACATCACTCCCAAACTCATCACAACCAGCAACCGGAGAAAGTCGAGAAGGTTGCCAAGATCACAGCCTTCAATATCGAGCAGTTCGCATACATGGTAAAGAAAATGCATGGATTGCGTGAAGGCGATGGCACATTGCTCGACAACTGTATCATGATGTGGGGCTCCGGCCTTGAGGATGGCGACAAGCATACCCGTGAAAACCTGCCTTTCATCGTTGCAGGAAAGGGGGGTGGGTCACTGCTCACGGGTCGCTTCCTGACAGAAACCAAGGGAAATCAGGGGGACCTACTGACCACCTTGCTCGCGTGCGCCGGAATTCCGCTGGACCGTCCCGTTGGAATCGCAACCAAACAACTCAACGAGATCATGGCGTAGATTTTGATCGATCACTTGGTCGTATGAGTTCACTAGTCGCCACGAGAATCCGCGCTCGTCGTGCTATGATCTGAGTTCTTAGTTTCTGTTTGTTCCGTTTGGAAAGGCGCTGACTCTAACGCATTTTAAGCCTTGATTTTTCGCAAAAAACCGACGTCGCAGCGAAATCCCAAACTTGTCATCCTTTTGGTTACCACACTAAAAGGAGATGGGGATGGATT
>CAKQNH010000485.1 GCA_934255105.1 uncultured Pirellulaceae bacterium | reverse complement strand
GAGGATCCAGTGCGAGCAGAGCTAACGCAAGAAAATCGATAGGGAAAAGGCTCGTGAAAAGATGTGGGGTATAAAAAAGGCACTCCTGCCCGTTTAAAAGTAGAACGGGCACTCCTGCCCGTTATCTCTAGCCCACTCTACTTTTGGACTTTGATTTCGAACAATTGGGGCCAATTCTTGCCGGTCACAAACAGTCGCCCCGTCTCGCGGTCATAGGCGATGCCGTTGAGCACATGCTCGCGGTCTGGACGAATCGATGCCGGATAGATGTGGCCGCAGTCGATCCAGCCGAGTATATCGCCGCTCTGCGGGTCGATCCGCGCTATCTGGTCCGAGTACCAGATGTTGGCGTAGATCTCGCCGTCGACAAACTCCAACTCGTTGATCTTGTCGATCAATCGCCGCCCCTGTTTCACTCGAATGCGGCGCAGCGGCTTGAGCGTTTTAGGATCGAGCACACGAATCGTGCTGCTGCCGTCGCTCAAATACAAATGCTGGCCATCGTTGGTCAGGCCCCAGCCTTCGTGAGAATAACGCAGCGTGCCGGTCGGAGCCAAGGTTTGTTTGTCATATAAAAAACAGACTCCCTCCTGCCACGTTAGCTGGAAGATCTGCTCTCCCAGCAGCGTGATCCCTTCACCAAAGTAATCGGCCGACAGGCTCATGCTCTTTTCGACCGCTCCAGTTTCCAAATTGACGCGGCGAAGTGTCGACTCACCATAGTGGCCAGTCCCCTCATAGAGCACGCCATCTTCAACCACCAAGCCTTGGGTAAAAGCGGCCGAATCGTGCGGAAAACTGGCTACCACGGTCACCGCGTGGACGGGTATCGGAGCATCGCCGGGCATAGCAAGAGAAACCACCGCAAACAGGAGCAAACCAGCCACGACCGGCAGCGCGATCCACCAAGTTCTTTTCAACAAAGATTTCGCTCCCGAGGCTGAGTCAATCATGGCAAGAGGCAACAATTCAGAGGCACTGATTCATTTGGCTACTTGGGCTCTGCACTTAAGGAAACCCAGCTAAGGAAACCCAGCTAAGGAAACCCAGTGCTGACCTATGAACTGTAGTGTAAGCCCGCTGCCCTAGCAAGGGTTGCGGTGTTCCAATCGCCAGCACAATCGCAGGTTCCCAACGACCGCATCGTAGGCTCGTAACGTATGCATCGTAGGCTCGTAACGTATGCATCGTAGGCTCGTAACGAGCGAAGCGCTGTTACGGCAGACCGAAGCCAATAACCACTGAGCCGCATTCAAACGCCCCCGTTGCTTGCCGCGGCCTAGTGCCAAGCGGTATAATCTATCCTTGCGAGCGGTTGCCCTACTGGCCAGTGACCCCACCGGGCATTTTCGAGAGGTGAATATGGATCGCGAAGAATTGCTTCAATTGCTCAGACTGGGACCAATCCGTTTGACCATGAATAGCGGCGACACGGTGGACATACCCAATAGGGAAACGGCAGTCATCAGTAGTATGTCAGCCAACGTTCTGGTTAAGTCCGCCGACGATGGCAAATGGCGGACTCACATCTACCCCCTGGTAACGATTAGCAAGGCTGAATCGCTATCCCCTGCAAATTGAAGGACGCGCACGAGCCCTACTGGCGGCTAGAGGTGAGTGGTTACAAGGTCGGTTTAATCGTTACGACCCGAACCCTAGTCGCAAACATCGATCTCACGGCCTCTACCCCCCCGTGAATTTGGATCTTTGCGACTTCTTGGAAGGCCTCACCAAAGAGAGAACCGATCAACACTGCAGTCTCTCTGCCAGTGAACCCAGATGCGGATAGGCTGTGAATTTATGCTTGGCGGAACTCGCCAAGAGTTTCGGCAGCCCATTTAGCCGAAAGTCTTGGCGACTTCCCCTACCACTGAACTTCTTAGTCAGGACGACTATGCCTACCATCCATCGCAGGGCTGTAGGGCTGACCACCTTCTTCGTGGTGCTGTGCGCGTTGAGCTATTGCGCAGCCTCTGCACAAGAGCGATTTGGTCTGCAACCAGAGCGCCCGGCGGAAACGAGCGAACTGCTAGGCGAGGCTGATGAGGGAGAAGTTGAAGACGAGATCGAGACCGATCGCGACTCCTTTACACCGGCTACGGGTGTCGTTGGGAAAAAGCGATTGGTCGTTGAATCAGCCTATACCTTTATCGATAACCGCGTCGTGCCCGAGACCCATAGCTTGCCCGAACTCGTAGCCAGGTATGGGATTACCGACAATTTGGAGCTAAGACTCGGCTATAACTACGAAGTAGGTGGTGCCGGAAATCCAGTCTCCGGCAGCGTACCCGATGACTCTGAAGGCACTCCGACGTTAGAGCGTGAAACACGGTTTCTGTATGGTGCCAAATGGAGACTGTTTGAGCAACATGAATGGAGACCGCAGAGCTCGATCATATTGCAAGGGTTCACGCCATTCAGTGGAGAAAATACCAATACGGATCTTGCTGTGGCGTACGTCCTCGGATGGAAGCTGAAGAACGATTGGCAGTGGGATTCAGCGATTCGCTACGGGACTGGTTCGTTTGAAGAGGATCATTTCAATGTGTGGGCACCATCGACGGTTATCAAAGTGCCTGTCGGCGAGAGATGGAAGGTACACGCGGAGTACTTCAGTGTGGCTACCGCCGGCCGTGAGCGCGAGAGCACGCAGCATTTTTTCAGCCCAGGCGTACACTATCTGTTCACGAAGAATTTTGAGTTGGGGATTCGCGTGGGTTGGGGGCTCAACGACGATGCCCCCAATTTCTTCAATAATATCGGTGGCGGCATCCGCTTTTAGTCAGCACTATTCATAACCCGTCCGTTAGAACGGAATCAGGTAGTACATCCACGCCTTGATGCGAACGGTTACCTTGCTGATGATGTGAAATGGACCGCCGACATCCGTGTAGACTGCGGTGGTGCCTGTCGTGCCGATGGCAAGTGATTCGGAGAGCGAGTCATCGTCCATCTTCAATTTGACTGCGAACTTTCCAGATGAACGAACCGACGCCGCACTAGCCAATTGGCCCGATGTAGTAAATTGTCCTTCGCCGCTGGCCTGGATGACAGTCACGACTTGACCAGTAAATATTTGTCCCGGTCGCGACTTGAATGCGATCTCCGCCTGGTCGCCCGGTTTAACGTGCATGAGCACGTTTTGCGCAAACGTGGCCACAACGAATGCTTCTGAAGTGTCGATGAAAGTTCCCATGGGTGCTAGCGGTAACGGTACTGCCATGGTCCCTTCGCGAACTTGCCAATTTGTAACGAACCCATCGGCAGGCGCGTAGACTGTACACTGCTTCAAATCAAACTCTGCGTTGTCCAAATTCGCTGCAATGCTTTTAGCCGTGCTCCTTGCCGCTTCCAAGCCAGCGATCGCCTGTGTTTTTGAAGCCGTCGCCTTTACCACGTTGGACTGGGCGGCGATCATCTGCTGATTGAGCTGTTCTAATTGGACCTTGCCGATCGACCCAGCCAAATTGCCATAGCAAGACGATGGCACCTACCGATATCAAGCCGAGCGAAGCGGCCACTGCAATGTTTACCGGCGTCGGCTGGATCTTCATCTTGATGTAAAAAAGCCAGATGCCCACAATGTAGAGAATTGCAAAAACGGCAATCATGAATTTTTCTCCGGCGCGCTATCGCCCAGGCTGCCGGAGCGTAAAAATGCCCAAACAAAAGCGATCGGCCAGCCAATCCCACCACAGGCCAGACCAATCCAGCTCGCTGCGTTGACCGCGTCTACTTGCGGATGATTTCGCTTTAGCGCGATCTTCTTCGGCAGCGAGCCGAGAAACACGACCAGGCTGACGAAGACACAAAACAGCAACGCAATTACGAACCATGCAAAAAGAGTTACCAAATCAATCATGAGATACTACTTCCATAAAGCTGCTTGAGATCAGTTTCGCCTGCTTACACCTGTGGACGAGCCAAACAACCGCACCGCATTAAAACAATCTCGCCGATGTTCACCTAGTGGTGATTCCATACTTCGCTATAGATTTACTCGGGTTTTCGATCCTGTCCAACCATTTTTAACAATTCCTTCTTTCGCGGCCAGATGTCGCGTTGACCTGGGAGGCCGCCGAGGTGGCCCGCCACTGCTTCGACCTCTGCTGACGGTAGTTCCACACCCCCAGCAAAATGATGGGACATAGTTCCGCCGTCGCAAAGAAAGCGAGTCGCCAATAAATTCGCATCGAGTGACCTGACGTTCTGACGATTAGTGTTCGATTAGCGAAGATTAGTGTTCCCAGAAACTCGATGCTCAAGAAATTAAAAAGGCGATGCAATATTCAAACAAGAGGTTACGATCTGATGAGGGCCGCTTTTGAGGTCTTGGCTATCTCATCAACTTCGGCAGGAAGGGTGATTTGGAGTGGAAGCGTTTTATTATCGACGATCTCCACATCCCTCAACATCGCTGAGCAGCAGACTAGGGAACACTAATCTTCACGGATCTTCAGGAGAATTAGCCGTAGGCCGGTACAGTTTATCATAGCCCCAAGTGGTCGTGCGGCCATTGCGATCCTGCATTTGTAGGCTCGTAACGAGTACCGCGAGTTACGGCATGGGTAGCGATGGCGGATCGACCCGCAACTGTGTTCCCC
>CAKQNH010000484.1 GCA_934255105.1 uncultured Pirellulaceae bacterium | reverse complement strand
GAGCACCTGCCGTCAGTTTTTCATCTTGGACCGCTTGTTTTGCCGCTGAAATCGCTTCTTCGATACGCATCGTCAATCGACACCGTTTGCAAAAGGTGAGAGAATATAAGCCTGGGGCGATTGTATGCCACATGCAGCCCTTAAACCAGTACATTGTGGCCGTTGCATGTCTCACGTAGATATAGCCGCTATATAGCTATAAAAGCACCCACGCATAAGCTTATGCGCACAATTAGCCGTTTTACCGTTAGCCAGGGTTGGTTGATATGCCAAGTAACTTATGCGTGGGTACCTATAGGACAGGAAGATTTGGTGACAGGAAGATAAGAAGGTTCCTGTAATTTTCCTGTCCTCAAATTTTCCTGTCGAAATCTTGAGCTTCTGGCGGAGGATGTGTGACTAGACGATCAAGTACGGGCTCCGTTGATACCACAACTGTGTCGCTTAGAATTCGTGCAGCCTACTAAAATTTGTTAAACCGTGCGGGCAAGGCCCCACGCGTCCGGCTTAGAAGCGTGGCCCGCTGGGTTCGCGGTTTAACGAGTCAACTACAAGTTAAAACAACCAAACGAAAGCCAATCCGTGAGTGAACCCATCATTAGCGTCAGCGGCCTGCGTGGCACGATCGGCGAACAATTAACTCCGCTGGTAGCGGCCCGTTATGTGGCCGCTTTGGCCAGCACCCTGCGATCCACCCCTTCGCAATCCGCCGCCCAGCTAGACAAAGTGGTTATCGGTCGCGATGGCCGCAGCAGCGGGCAGATGATGGTTCACGCCGTGACCGCAGCCTTGTCCGCTAGCGGCCTGCAGACGATCGACTTGGGCGTCGCCTCCACGCCGACGGTCGGCATTCAGGTCCGCGAGCAAACTGCCGTGGCTGGCATCCAGATCTCGGCCAGCCACAACCCCAAGGAGTACAACGGATTGAAACTCTTCGGCAGCGAGGGTCGAGTACTCCCCAAGACCGCGGGCGAGAAGGTGCTGGCCGCGTATCGCGATGGCGGCGCGCGATGGGTCGGCGTCGATGGGCTGGGCGGCTACGTACGACTCGCCGATCCGCATTCAGCGCATTGCGAAAAGGTCCTGCAGACCGTCGACGTGGCGGCCATTCGCGAACGCTCCTTCCGCGTGCTACTCGATAGCAATCATGGTGCAGGCAGCCTGCTGGGCCGACAGCTCTTGACTGCGTTGGGCTGCAAGTTCACGATCCTGGGGGAGACGCCCAATGGGCAGTTCGCCCATCCACCCGAACCGCTGGCCGACAATTTGCGCGGCGTCAGTTCGGCTGTGCAAGAGGGTGACTTCGACATCGGCTTCTGCCAAGACCCCGATGCAGACCGGCTAGCGGTGATCGACGAACAAGGGCGCTATATTGGCGAGGAATTAACGCTGGCTCTGTGCCTGCTGCAAGCTCTTCCCAAACGCGCCGGCATCGTGGTCACAAACTGCGCTACCAGCGGGCTCTCCAAGATCATCGCCGCCGAGCACGGTTGCACGCTGCTGCAGTCGGCCGTGGGTGAAGCCAACGTGGCCGACTTAATGATCGCCCAGCAAGCGGTCTTCGGCGGCGAGGGCAATGGCGGCCCAATCGATCCACAAGTCGGCTATGTCCGCGATAGCTTCGTCGGCATGGCCCGCATCCTCGAACTACTGGCCACCAGTCGCTCGCAGGTCAGCCAACTCGTGGCGGGATTGCCCAAGCTGGCTATCGTCAAAGACAAAATTGAAATGGACGGCAGTCGCCTGCCCAAGCTGTTCGACCTACTGACCCAAGAAATCCACGACGCCCAGGCCAGCCGCCAAGATGGATTGAAACTAGCCTGGCCCGACCGCTGGCTGTTGGTTCGCGGCAGCAATACAGAGCCGATCGTGCGTTTCATCGCCGAAGCGCCCACGAGCAGCGAGGCGCAAGCTCTATGCGACCAAGCTCGCAAGCTGTCCGCGCAGTTGTGATGGCGTTGGAGCCGCGTAGAACGGGCACTCCTGCCCGTTTACACCCCACAATTCAACAAGCCGTAGAACGGGCACTCCTGCCCGTTTATCCCATCACAATTCAACAAGCATCGACCCCATGCCAACTTGCCCCGCATGAGCCAAAGTTTTGCGAGCTAGTCAGCGCCATATGTTGGAGCGTCGCCTTTTGGGGAGCTCAAGAGACGGCAATTGGGCCAAAGCCTGACCTCCAAAAGCCTGGCCCCCAACAGTTGCGCCTAACCAAAAAACCGTCTGCCAGACCGAGCTGCGAGTGCTTCAAATGACCTTTTGAGGAATATTGCCATGCCGACCTTTAAGAAGATCTTAGTCGTCGTCGATTCGTCCCAAGCCGAGCACCCCGAACTGCAGCGAGCCATGCAACTGGCCCAGCACGGCGAGGTTCGGCTGCATCTGCTCGACGTCATGAAAGACGTCAGCTTTACGGTGCGATTGCTCAGCCGCGACTACGCGCACATCCACGAGTTGCTCACCAAAGAAAAACGCAAACTACTGCAAAAGCTCGTCGACCAATGCCGCGCGCACAGCATCAAAGCGGACGGCGAAGTGCTTGAGGGAGTCTCCTCCCAAGTAACTTTGAAAGTAGCCCAGCAGATCGAAGCCGACTTGATCATCAGAGCTACCAAGGGCAAGGGGAGTCGGCAGCCAGGCCGCTTGGGGACTTCGTCGCAAAAGCTCATCCAGCGACCTCCATGCCCGATTTGGCTGGCAGACCCCACGCGCGAAACCACCTGCCGAACGATCGTGGCAACAGTCGATGCCTCACCGGGCGATGAAGACCACCAGCAACTCAATCGTCGCATTATGCAAATCGCCATCGCCCTGGCGGACCGCGAACGAGCCAAGCTCCTAGTGAGCTACGTCTGGAGTCTGTATGGGTCTGAAATGCTCAGACATCGACTACCGGCCAGCGAATTTGAAACGTTGATCAATTTCAATCGCCAGCAACATCGCGAGAGCTTTGATGCCTTGCTGTCGGAATTCGACTTGCACGTCGGTGGGCCTGCAGCGCGGATGCTTGAAGGCGAGCCCAGCTTGGCCATTCCCGAATTGTGCGAGAAGGCAGATGCGGACCTGCTGATCTGCGGCACCGTGGCTCGACAGGGAATCCCCGGTCTGCTTCTGGGCAACACGGCCGAACGCATCGTGCAGCGCGTGCCGTGTTCGATTCTCGCCGTAACGCCACCGGCCGCCGCCTCACTCTAGCCTAGCGCGTTGGCACCCTCAGATGCTCCAGGAGTAGCTCAGCATGTCGAATACCTCAACCACTCGCCAACGCCTTGAATTCCCTGATCTCGACGCAGCGGTCCAACACGCCGAGCACCTACACCGCGAGGGCTACACCAAGCTTGGCAACTGGAGCCTAGCCCAGATCTGCGAACACTTGAGCGATTGGCTCGAGTACATGATCGACGGCTACCCTCCGGCCCCCTTGCCAATCCGAGCCATGCTGTGGGGCATGCGGGCTACGCTGGGCAAGTCCATGTTGCGTAAAATTTTGGCCACCGGCCAGATGCGGCCAGGCGGGCCAACCATGAAACAAACCGTGCACCCACAGGAGGATTTGAATGAGACGACCAGCCTGAAGCGGTTCCACGACACGGTCGAGCGATTCAAGGCACACGACGGGGGCTATCACGCCTCCCCCATCTTTGGGCCGCTGTCGGCTGAAGAGGGAGTGAAGCTACAGTTGGTGCACTGCGCTCATCACCTGAGCTACTTACGCAAGCTTGCGTTATAATACTGGCACCGTCGAATTGCATCGTCAAGCGTTTGGATCTCAAGGCCAAGCATGTCCACTGCCGCAGAAAAACTGTTCACCGCCGAGGAGTTCTTCGATTGGGTCGAGCTGCCAGCCAATCGTGGACGAAGGTTTGAACTGCGCGCCGGGGAGGTGATCGAAATGCCACCAGCAGGCAAATACCACGGATTCGTGTGCGGCAACGTCTCAAGAATCCTCGGGAACTTTGCGATCGCCAGAAAGAAAGGTTACGTTTGCACCAACGACGCCGGAGTAATTGTGAGCCGCGATCCTGATTCGGTGCGCGGCCCCGATGTGACCTTCTACGAGGACCAAGAGACCGCCGACGACATGCAGCGCCAATATGCCAGCGCTCCGCCGGTGCTTGCCGTGGAAGTGGTTTCGCCTGGGGATCGCATCAATGACGTCATGCAGCGCGTCGCCCAGTTGCTCTCGCGAGGCGTGCAAACGGTGTGGCTTGTCGACCCAGAAGCACGCGATGTCAGCATCTGTCGCTCGGGTGCCGAACCGGTACTTGTCTCGGGCAACGAGCCTGTTATCGGAGGGCAATCTCTGGCCGACTTCAGTTGCCCCGCCAGCGACTTCTTTGCTATGCCGGGACGCAAAGCCTAATTGTCGCTGATTGGGCTGTCCGTTAACCCAATCCCTTTTGCTACAATTAGTAATACTGAATTGCCGTCAAGGGTTTGGATCACAAGGCCAAGCATGTCCACTACCGCAGAAAAACTGTTTACCGCTGAAGAGTTCTTCGATTGGGTCGAGCTGCCGGCCAATCGCGGACGAAGGTTTGAACTGCGCGCCGGGGAGGTGATCGAAATGCCACCAGCAGGCAAATACCACGGATTCGTGTGCGG
>CAKQNH010000483.1 GCA_934255105.1 uncultured Pirellulaceae bacterium | reverse complement strand
GCCCGGCACGGCTGAATAGGTCGTCAATGTTCTTTTCGTCCAAAGGCACCGTGATGGTCTGGCCTTGGATTTCCTTCCATGTCCCTTGCTCAACAACCACGGCGTTTAGCGTGATCTGGCCGGAACCTTTCACCTTTGCGTCAAAGTTGGGATCGTCTCTTTTCAGCCGAGCAAGCTCGGCATCCAGTGTTTCAATAACCAGCTTCTTTGACCCGTCCCACGCGGTCCTATCCACCTCGTGCATAGTGGTCAGCAGCCGTGATAGCGCCATCAGGCGGCGCGTGTTGGACACCTTGCGAACTCGCTCTACGCGGTAGGTTGGCAGCCCAGTCAGCGCTTCAAACGCGGCGTCCATGCTGGCATCGCGTTTAAAAGTCACCATCTTTGCGCCGTCTTCAACGTCGGTAGGCGGTAGTTCCATCGGGTCGCCTTGCTTCAAGTGGTTCACGACGCGCGTCAAGCCATCCTTGTCATAGTGCGGCAGGTACAGCGAAACTGAATTCAGAATTTCGCTGCCCTCGATGCGCCGTGCCAGCGGCGTGCGGACCATACGGCCAATAAGCTGGGCAATCAAGGTGTCGTCTTGAGCAGTGCGGAAGGACATCATCACTTCGGCCCTTGGGCAATCCCAGCCTGTGGTGAGAGCCATCTTGAAGAGCACAAATTTGATCTGTGTCTCTTCCTGAATACGCGAAGGGTCTATCTTGCGGATCAGCACACCATTGGCAGAGAGCGGTGCGTCGTGTTCAAAGCAATGTGCGATCTCGGCCGGGTTAATCGGTCCCGTTTCCTTCTCAATGGTGGCGATCACCTCATTCAGGTCGGTGCGTGACACGCCGTCACTACTGCCGTCTTGTACCTGGATGATCAGCGCTGGCTGAATTGTTGGCAGGCCTTGCGCTTGCGCGTACTCATGCCACTGCTCACCCATCATGCGCCATTGCAGAACGGCGGCGCGCAGCATAGTTGTGTCAGTGGGAAAGGCCTCTGTCGGATGAAACACCATGATGCGGTCTTTCAGCAGACCTGATGCACGTACATCCAATGGATTCACTTCGCATTTGCGCGGTGTGCGATTGCTTTGCCCATCAATCAACTGCTGAAAGCGCTTCGGGGTGGCAGATACACCCAAAATGAGGTCAATTGCCGGAATCTCGCCCTCCGACCCTTTGACAAATTTCTGCAACACAGTTTGCCGGGTGCTTTCATCCGTGCGCGACACCTTGGTGCCTCGATGTGCTTCGTCGATGATTAGATAGAAGCGGTCGGCTTTGGCTTTCGCTGTGTTGCTGATAGTTTCCCAGATCGTGTAAGTGCGCTTATCACCTCGACCCGAAGTAAGCAGTTTGTCTTTGCCCAGCTTCTGTGTATTAATGAAATACACCTTGCCACCGACGAAAGTTTCACGGTCGAAGTCTGCATCCACAATGACAAGATCGCTATTACTCAACTTTGTTGACGCGGACGCAATTCGTTTCTTGGATTGCTCGTTCAGCACAGGCTGATCTGACAGCCACAGAAACACTGCGTCTGGCTCCGCTGTGAATCGGTCAGAGCCGGTCAGAATCTCTTCTATCAGTGCTGCAGTGATAACCGTTTTTCCCGAACCAGTAGGTGCGGCGAGAATCACGGCTTGGTGGTCGCCACCACCCGAAACTTCACCTTTTGCGCGCCCTAGTTGATCAATGAGTCGATCAACAGCAGCATCTTGAAAGCCCTTGAGTTCGATTTTCATTAGACGGATTTTTCGGACAGGTTGATGCGGAAATTTTCGAGATAGTCTTTATAAAGTTGCACAACTCTCAAATCGGGCCACTCACGGCGCAGCTTGTACACCGTATCCTGCGAGTTGGTGACGATAAAGACGTGGGTCAGGTCGGTGCGGCTCTCAACGTGGCGCGCAAAATCCTTGAAGCGAGTCTCCTGCATGAGCACCACGAACGGGCAGCCATCGGGTAAAAGCCATGGCGCATGCGCATCAGGAGCGGTGGGGCGAGGACCTCGCGCGCCGGCCATCATCCAAAGAATGGGCAGAACAGCAGCAAACTGCCGACCCATCTGAATTTCCTGCGGGTCAAGGAAATCAAGGCGGAAGTATTCGAGATTAGCGGCGAAGCCCTGTGCCATGGGGCGCTTTTCGTCTTCGGCTACTTCTTGCGGCCCAAGTGCTTCGACAATCTGAGCTTTGAGCGCGGTGAACGCTCGACTTTCGGTCGTAACCACGCACAGATCGTTGACATGATCAGCTTCGCTCAACACCTCTAGCCACGCCGGTGCTTGGCGTATATCCCATAGCACTGACACAGGAACGTCGTCATCCAAAAACCAAGGCCCGTCGTCAATCTTGCTCTGTGTAACACCGGGCAGCAGCGCTGCAATTTGTTTGCGCTGTGCTATCGGGAGATTGCGACCTTCTGTAAAACCAAGTTGGCGAATGGTGCGCGGCTTCTCGCGTGTTACCTGTTTGCCGGTGAGGTAGTCGCCCGGTAGTGGTGTACCGTCATCCCGGTTGCCCAGCATGGTGAACTTTGAACGAGGCCAGGTAACCGAACGGCAAATGCCGTGCTGTTCCCATTCGTCCTGCCCCGGCTGGAAACCTTGGGCCGTTAGGGTGCGGTTTTCAGCTTCGGACACTTCGTTGTTGGTCACCAGAATGCACTGGCGCCGCCCACCATCGGTCGCGTTTAGCAGATTGATTGCATTAAGCGTTGTGCCGCTGCCAGCAAAAAAATCCAGAATTAACGCGTCCGGTTTTTCCCGGACGACAGCAGCCACAGCATCTCGGACGACATAAATGGATTTTGGAAAAGAAAACTGAGTTTCTCCACCAAGAATGGCCCTTAAAACACTAGAGCCATATATGCCCGAGTCGTGCGTTCCTCGATGCCATACAGTCTTAATGTTCCGCCGCTTTGCCTCCTCTCCGGAGTATTCAATTTGGACTGCGCCTGTTATTTCATTGCGTCCGACGACTTTTATTTCGCCACGCTCCATGCGCGCCCGTGTTCCTCGGTTGAGATATTGCACGGTCCATGTTTTGCGTTTTTTATCGAATCCTCCAAGGCGGACATATCCCTGCTGCCATAGCTCCCGCAGGCTTGGCGGACTTACTTGCCAATTGCCAAAGGAGCCATCTGTTCTAACTGGCCATGCAACCGTTCCGTCGCTAGCCTTTTCAATATCTGGGATTTGATCCGCAGGCAACGGCTCTCCGATGCCCGTGATGGCTTGGCGGACGGGATCAACATATATTGGGAAAAATAATTTTGGTCGATCCTCTCGCTTGGAGTTTGTTCCCCCACGCAACAGCCACTCCCAACGCGGGGTCATAAACCGCTTTTCTTGCGAGCGGTCTGGCGACAGCAAGTCGTCGTGGTGCGTCTGGAGAAATGCGCTAGGCATAAAAACGAAGAGAGCATATTCTTCCGCTCGTGCCAGTCGGCCCTGCGAAACGCCCTTCTGATTGATCACAATCGTCGCCATCTGTACGTACGCATCAGGAAACTCTTGTTCCAACAGGCAGCCGAGGTGATGCACCTCGTGCTCGTCGATGGTCACGATCAACACGCCCGTCGCTGGGTTCAGCAAGCGTTTCGCAAGGCGCAAGCGCTTGGCCATGAAGGTCAACCACTTGCTGTGCTGCCATTGGTCGTTTTTGTCCACGTAATCGTTGTTGTACTTCCAATCTCGCGCGCCAGTGTTGTAGGGCGGGTCGATGTAGATGCAATCGACCTTGCCCTCATAAGGAAACACCAGCAGCTGCAGCGCGTGGTAGTTGTCCGCCTCGATCAATACGTGGTGCGGTGCTGCGGGGTCGCCATTGGTGACGGCATCGACTGGTGTGAGCGATGGGTAAATCGTTTCGCCCATGCTGCGAACGACAACCAATTGTTGGACTGGGAAAGACTCGCGGGTGCCCGCTGTTGCTGTTGCCTTGACGGTCTTCTCAAGCTCACACAGCGCCTCACCTTCTTTGACCGACACCACGCGCCAGATATCTGACAGATTGCCGGCCTTCAGGGCAACTCGTTCGCCGCGCTTGATCCTCTTACCGAAGAGAGGGACTACCTCTGGCTGGTGTTCCTCAAAGACCAAGCCAAAGCGGGTATGTTTCTTGAGCTTTGCGACTTCCTCCCCGATGGCTTGCCGTAGCGCTGGGTCAGCAATTTCAGCAATTTTTTCTTCGATGCGTGCCATTTGAGAATCTTAGGGGGTTATCCAGACAAATGTTTGAGCATACCCCGCAGGACACGCACTTTTGCGTACCGCGATGACCGACTTTTGGCGCAGCGGCAGTTAATAGAACGCCGTCGTACTACCTTGACTGCGAGCCACCAGCAGTAAAGATGGACCCTACAGCCTTCTCCATTGCTTCGCGTACCGGATCAATCCAAAGCCTGTCATAGGTCTTTGTGGTGTCCAGGGACTTGTGGTTGAGGGACTTGCCGATGATGGACAGGTTGGCTCCGCTGCCCGCCATCCAGGCACCGAATGTGCGCCGCAGGTCGTGAAGTCGCACGTCTTCGATGCCCGCTTTCTTGCGAATGGTTTTCTGTGTCGATTTCGGCGAATCATCCGCGTCTTCTGCCCGCAGAACTGCTGGCGGAGGGACAGGCCAGAATCGC
>CAKQNH010000482.1 GCA_934255105.1 uncultured Pirellulaceae bacterium | reverse complement strand
ATATTTATCATAGCCTGGGGCACCGCCCCAGGAGCTGAAACCCACACGAACCTTTTGGCCAACGGCCATAGTCAATCCTCACCTATTGAATATGGCCGTTGGCCAAAGAACATCGTGTTTCCTCACGTCCTGGGGCGATGCCCCAGGCTATGGTGAGAAAGGCCATTGGCCTTAAAGACTAAGCCTCCCTTCCTCGGCAATCCGATGGCCCGCGCCCTCATTATTCTGGCGATGCTCGCAGCGACCTGCAACACAATTGCGGTCGTCGGGGCGAGAGAACCATCGACTATCTCAGCGGAAGCGGTCGACTTCGAACGACACATCCAGCCGATCTTTCGCGAACATTGCTATGCTTGTCATGGCCCCAAGCTCCAGGAAAGCAATTTTCGACTCGATTCAAAGCAAGTTGCACTCGGCGTCGCCGATTTCGGCGAACCACCAATCATAGCAGGCAACAGCGCTGCCAGCCCACTGATGCAATACGTGACGCATCAGGAGGCAGGGATGGAAATGCCCCCGCTGCCCGAGGAACAACTGACGCCGCAAGAGATCGAACTGCTGCGCAATTGGATCGACCAAGGTGCCGATTGGCCCGATGCTCTAGCCGGTGCCGCAGCGGGCAGCCTTACAACCGACCACTGGTCTTTCCAACCAGTAAGCCGCCAACCAGTAAGGCGACCGCAGCTACCTATTGCAGAACATGCCTGGGGACGAGGAGCGATCGACGCTTTCATCGTCTCTCGACTGCGAACCGCAGGACTGGAACCGTCTGACGAGGCCGATCGCGTGACGCTGATTCGCCGACTGTATCTGGATGTGCTGGGCTTATCGCCTTCGCCGTTGGAGGTCGAAGCATTCGTCCATGATGGCAATCCTGCTGCATACGAAGTACTGGTTGATCGAGTGCTGGCCAGCCCCGAGTATGGCCAGCGGTGGGCCAGCCATTGGTTTGACGTGGTGCGGTTCGCTGAGTCCGATGGGTTTGAAACCAATTGGCATCGCCCCAATGCATATCGCTATCGCGACTATGTGATTGCCGCACTCAATATGGACAAAAACTACGACGAGTTCATTAGAGAACAAATTGTAGGGGACGCTAGCGGTGCGCCTCAAGCGACTGGATTTCTAGTCGGCGGCGCGTACGATCGCGTCAAAGGTAACGCAGAGCTGAATTTGATGCAGCGGCACAATGAGCTGGATGACATGCTCAGCACGACCGGTACCGCTTTTCTGGGATTGACGATCGGCTGCGCGCGTTGTCACAACCATAAATTCGATCCGATACTCCAGAAGGATTATTACGCGATGCAGGCCGTGTTCGCCGGCGTTCAGCACGGCGAACGAGTCGTAGAGACCGTGGTCGACGAAGATAATCTTCGGCAAGTTGCCGAGTTGGATAGTGCAATTGCCCAGGCGGAGAGCCAGTGGGCTCAGACCGGCGCGATGTTGCAAACTCGCAATAAGGATGCGAGCCCGCAGGAGCAACACCGCGCCAGCGAGCTGGAAGCCCAATCCCAACAGCTAACGAATCAACGAACCGCACTGCTGGATGCTCGCCAGATCATCGCATATGCGGGTACTTTTCAACCACCCGGCGAGACGCGGTTGATGCATCGCGGCGATCCTCTGTCACCGCGCGAAGCGGTAGCCCCCGATGCGCTGACCGTGCTCGGAACACTCGGTTTGCACATGGATACTCCCGAACAACAACGCCGCGCGGCGCTGGCAGATTGGATTGCCGATCCAGCCAATCCACTCACGGCGCGGGTCATGGTCAATCGCTTGTGGCACTACCATTTCGGCACCGGGCTGGTGAGCACCCCTTCGGATTTCGGAACCAATGGTAGCAGACCGTCGCATCCCGAATTGTTGGATTGGATGGCCAGCGAGTTCGTGGCCAGCGGTTGGTCGATCAAACACCTACGGCGTCAAATACTCCTGTCTAGCACTTACCGACAGTCGAGTGCTGCTCGGCCCGAGGCGCAAGTTATCGACGCAGACTGTCGGCTATTGTGGCGATTTCCACCACGTCGCTTGGAGGCAGAAGCGATCCACGACTGCATGTTGCAAGTAGCCGGCATGCTCGATCGACGCATGCAAGGGCCGGGTTACTCAGCCTTCGAGCCCACGACGAACTATGTTCGCAACTACATTCCGAAGGTGGAGCGCGGACCGGATGAGTGGCGGCGGATGGTTTACATGCAAAAGATTCGCATGGAGGAGGATGCCGTCTTCGGCGCCTTCGATTGCCCCGACGGAGGCCAGATCGCTCCGCGTCGACAACGCAGCACAACGCCACTGCAAGCCTTGAACCTGCTCAACAGTCCGCTAGTAATCCAGTTGTCGAGTCATCTCGCCGCGCGATTGGAACGAGAAGTTCCGCAGAGTGCAGACGCGCAGGTGCAGCGTGCATTCGAGTTGGTATTCAGCCGTGAGCCGAGTGAGCCAGAGTTGGCCGACTCGGTAAAGTTCGTTGAACACTACGGCCTGCCCTCGCTCTGTCGCGCGCTTTTCAACAGCAACGAATCCATATTCCTGCCCTAGCTCCATAGTCGTTGATCGCTCCGCCGATCATTGCTCCCAAAGTCGTTGATCGCTCCGCCGATCATTGCTACTTGTGCGTGGCACATCGGTATTCTCAACGTACATGCCGGACGTCCTTGCACCTGATCGGCGGAGCGATCAACGACACTTGCACCTGATCGGCGGAGCGATCAACGACATCTGCACCTGACCGGCGGAGCGATCAGCGACTATGATACAAACGGTTACAACTAATTTAAGTGAGCCGCACGATGAGCCCGCGACCTTTACTCTCCGGCAACGGATATCGTTTGCTTGACCGCCGCAATTTTCTCAGCCAGACAGCCACTGGCCTGGGCGGAATTGCTTTGACCCAGTTATTGGCCGAGCAGGGATTGCTGGCGGACAGCTCAGCGAAAACTACTCCTCAGTCGGCGGCCATCGATCCCGCACAACCCAACGCACCACGAGCGTCGCACTTTCCGGCCAAAGCCAAAAAAGTGTTGGTAATCTTTGCCTCGGGAGCTTGCAGCCAACTCGAGACCTGGGACTACAAACCCCAGCTCATCAAGCTGGACGGTCAGCCGCTCCCTGGGGCGGAAAACTTGCAGACGTTTCAGGGGCAGCAGGGGAATCTTACTAGAAGCCCTTATCGCTTCCGGCCGCGAGGCGAATCGGGCAAGATGATCTCGGACCTGGTCGGTCGCATCGGAGATATGGCCGACGACATCTGCTTTTTGCACTCGCTGACCAGCAAAACGAACACGCACGGGCCGGGCGAAAACTTCATGTCCACTGGCGATACACTCGACGGATTCCCGAGCATGGGCGCTTGGACCACTTACGCATTGGGGAGTGAAAACGCGGAACTACCTGCCTTTGTGGCCATTCCCGACCCGCGCGGCGTGCCGCAATCCGCCGGCAACAATTGGGGGCCAGGTTTCCTCCCCGCTGCCTTTCAAGCCACAGACTTCAATGCGTCGCATGCCATCCGCAACCTCCGCCGTCCCGATTCCATCGACGCCGCCCGCGATCGAGCCACTCGCGCCTATCTACAACGACTCAACGAAGCGCACTTGGCGCGATATCCCGGAGACACCGAACTGTCCGCCCGCATTGCCAGTTATGAACTGGCCGCCAAAATGCAATTGAGCGTGCCTGAAGTAACCGACCTCTCCACCGAAACGGCTGCCACCTTGCGGATGTATGGTGCCGATGACAGCCAGAACTTTGTCAAAGCGGGCTTCGCGCGCAATTGCATTCTCGCTCGTCGCCTGCTCGAACAGGGCGTGCGCTTCGTGCAGTTGTTCAACGGCGCGTATGCCATGGGCGAAGGCGTCGGGAATTGGGATGGCCACAAGTCGCTGAAAGTTCAGTATGACGTGCATGGCCCTATCATGGATCAGCCCGTTGCCGCTCTGCTGAAGGACCTCAAGCAACGCGACATGTTGGAAGATACCCTCGTCGTGTGGTGTACCGAGTTCGGGCGCATGCCGACTTTTCAAGCGGGAGCCAGCGGTCGCGATCACAATCCGGATGGCTTTACCTGTTGGCTAGCTGGGGCCGGAGTCAAGAAAGGCTTCAGCTACGGTGCCACCGATGAGTTCGGATACAAGGCGACAGAGAACGCAATTGAGGTATACGATTTCCATGCTACCATCTTGCACTTGCTGGGGCTCAACCACGAGCGTGTGACTTATTACCATAACGGATTCGAGCGACGCCTGACCAACGTCCACGGCCGCGTTATCCACGACGTGCTCACGTAGGCTCGCAAGCGACCTGTAGGCTCGCAAGCGCCTTGTAGGCTCGTAACGAGCGAAGCGCAGTTACGGCAGACCGAAGCAATCAACTTATCGTGCCGCGATTCCGTTTATTTATCACGGGTAACCATGCCGACGCTTGATCGGTTCGACGCCGAATCAAAACTTTGGCGACCGGAATTTGGAGAGGCGAAGATCGGCCGTAAGCCCTGGTACGTGCCGTAACAGCGCTGCGCTCGTTGCGAGCTTACGCAGGTGAGCTTGCGCGGGAATTTTTGATACTTCTCGCTGAACGCCACCATATTCGTCGAGCTAAATCAGCAGCACGCTCACCTTTGCTTGCATTTT
>CAKQNH010000481.1 GCA_934255105.1 uncultured Pirellulaceae bacterium | reverse complement strand
TAGGAGTACGAGTACCATTTCATTGAGTACGAGTACGAAAAATCGAGACTATCGGTGGCGTTCAGCGAGAAGTGTCCAAAAAACGATTGGGACAATCATGCTACATTTGGAGAAACGGTTGGGACAACCGTTCTACGATCGAGCCTGCGGAAATCTATTTCATTACGACTTTCGGAGAATCAAATTGAAATTCATCTGTTTGGGATACGCTGATATGTCACAGTTCGCCAAAATGCCAGCGGCAGACTTGAAGCGAGCGATGGACGAGTGCTTTGCCTACGACGACGTGCTGCGCGGCGGAGGCCATTTCGCCGGGGGTGAAGCATTAGAAGATGCCTCCACAGCCATTACGCTTCGGTTCATCGGCGGAAGGGTGGAAGCAACCGATGGCCCCTTTGCAGAGACCAAGGAGCAGCTCGGCGGTATCCTGATCCTGGAAGCCGACTCAATGGAGCATGCGGTCGAGCTGATGTCCAAGCATCCGGGAGTCCGCAGCGGACCGTTCGAGATTCGCAAGGCGGACGAAACTATCAATGCGCTGATCGCAGCTCGGGACAAGGCTGTCACAGGCAAGCAGCAGACTCGTGACGATCCAACCATCGAGCACATGCTGGATGTGTTCGGCAAGCACCTCACGTGGCTGGTAGAAGCCGTCGCCGATATTCCCGACTCGCGTTTTGCGGAACAGCCTCAAGGTGTTCGCAATCATCCGGCGTGGACGTTGAGCCACCTCAGTTCTGTGCTCGGTTTCCTGTTAAAGCTGCTCGATGAAAGCGAGGGAGCCTCCACGGACGAAGAAGATAAAAAGTATGGCAGCGGCTCAATCCCGACCACGGATCGCTCCCAATACTTGCCCAAAGACGACTTGTTAAGCACGCTCCGGCATAGGCACGAACGTGTAGAAAGCGCAGTGCGGGAAAAGCACAGAGAGTATTTTGCACGAGAAGCGCCGGAGTCACTCCGAGCCTTCGCACCAACCATCGGTCGGATTGCATTCTTCTTGTTGGCTTCGCATGAGTCCTACCATCTCGGTCAGCTCATGCAGTGGCGCAGGGCAGCGGGCTTAAGC
The DNA here is from genome assembly GCA_934255105.1 of uncultured Pirellulaceae bacterium. Taxonomy (GTDB): domain Bacteria; phylum Planctomycetota; class Planctomycetia; order Pirellulales; family Pirellulaceae; genus Aureliella. The sequence goes on along the minus strand of CAKQNH010000481.1, from coordinate 3,573 downwards.
CGAGGTTAAGAGTAGGCGACAGGAACCCTGCTAAGGCAGGGTCGAGCTACCAAGAGTTGTTGGCAGTCGATGTCGCTACGGAATTCTGCCGACGCATGGGCAAGTCGCTGGAGGAATGCCCATCGCGGAGGATTCCGCAGCGACAGAATGTGCTTCGGCTAGTGATGCAACATAACCGATCGCGTGAGTTCCTTAGTTGGAAACAGGAGTCGCCGTATTGGCATCGAAGCCATCGTCATTGGTAGCCAGTGCAGTGACGCCGACAGCTAAGCCCGCGATTCCCAGCAGGCCGCCTATTCCGCCGGCGGCCCCTCCTGCCCCGCCACCAAACGAACCTCCACCTCCGCTACCCATCCCTCCAGCGAATGAACCTCCCATGCCAGGTCCACCAGGAAAGCCGCCGATCGGTGCCACCATTGGACCGCTAGCCAAACCGCTAGAGAAGCTTTGCGATGCTGGATAGAGAGGCAGCACGACGCCTCTAACTTGGTCCATCATGCGTGGGGGAATAATGAATACGAACAACGTGCTAGACGGATCGGCGACGGCGTTGTTCGCAGAGACCAACTGAACTCGATTATCACCGCGAAGCTGCGAAAGCGGCAATTCGTTTGCGAGGGGAGGAAGTACTTCAAATGCGAAAGAGGTATGCCCAGCGGCCCCGACTGCAAATACGGAGTGGACAGCGGGTTGAAGGCCAGCGACAAAGAACGCACCGTTGTCGGCACTTCTCGTTTTACCTACCAGGCGACCTTCATGGAAGAAGGTCAAGTCGACGGGGCCGACCACATGCTCGTAGCCGACTTGCGGAACGATGACTTGTCCTTTGAGCATACCATCGCTTTGCATGTGAACTTGAAATCGATTCGTCGGAGCCGACACGTAATCAGAATAGCTCCTCGCTGCTCCTTGCGTTGGTCCGTGGCCAGCAGCTTCAACGCCACGGCGAATTTCATCGGCATCCACTGAAGCAACCGGGACTTCGAAAGCCGCCGCTTGGGTGTTGGGGGCCGCAGGGATCGCATATAGTGCCAGGGCTGCATAAGCCGTTTGACCGCTGGCGACCACGATAGACGCCAGCCCTTCTGTGACATTGTTGAAGACGAGCTCGCCGTTTGCATCGGGACGCAACTCGGTCTTACCGCCATTGTCCTGAATGAGCGTTACCAATAACTCGCGGTCGGCAGAACGTTGGTTGAGTCCCATCGTCTTAAGTGCCACCTTCAATTTGTTGCCATCAAGTCGAGCAACAAAGTCTTCGGGGAGCTTGATCTCCTCGCCTTGCAGGAGCACGGGGATTTCCAGAGGTGAGGATTTACTCTGCGCATGCAGTGCGGGCGACACGTCGCTTGCGACACAGTTTAAAGCCCAGGCCAACGCCAGCACCCATAAGGTTCGGTTCCGCATAATGTTCTCTCAGTTGAATTATTGGATACGTAGTAATGAGCGTCACTGCTACTGCGCCTAGGTCAAGTATGAGTGACGGATGATCGTGGACGAGGCTCGACAGTTCGGCTTCGTTCCAACCATGAACAGCCATACAATGCTAGCAAGACACATCCATAGTATCATGCCGATCATCCAAAGTGGTGGTGGCAATTCAAAATCCCCAAAAACTCCTAGACTACCTCATTGACTGCTGTCCTTTTTGGGTTTGTAGGATATTTCAAAGAGGTTCTTTTCCTGCTTGATTTCCAATTCTTCGATCACACTGGGAGTTGGTAATTCGCTAGAGGGGGAACCACCCCACCCATCAACGGACAGCCGACAGGGGCCCCACACTCGCAAATTATCATCCGAGTTCTTTTGAAACACTCCGCCTACGATAACCAGTGAGATCGGTGCCGCGTGCGGCGGCGAAACCTGATTAACTTTTTCATGAGTGGCAACAAATAGCCCTACCTTGTTAGAGGTGACGAGGCATTGCTCCAGCTCGGCGGAGCCGGCGACGGCCAGCAATCCAATACTGTTCTGATCCAGCGTACACTGCTCGAATTTAGAAGCGGTGAGCCCCGCATCTAGGTAGACGCCTGCGAAGCCACTCTGCGAAATATCACAGTTAACGAGGTTAGCCTGAGCGTCAAGGATATCGATTCCACGTTGCTCACTGGCTGAAATGCTTGAGCCTTCCATTTGCAGATATCCTTGACGGACCAACTGCACTCCCGTGCTAAGACTTCTTTCACATTTTAGATTTATCGCCGAGACGTGAGCATGTTCAACACTGAGTCCAGTTTCGTAGCCGCTAATTGAGCAGTTGTTGAGCTGCACTTTCGCCGTTTCGGGAAGATCGCTCTCGTCTACGATGCGGATACCAATCCTACTTTCCGCGCCATGGATATCGCAGTCGTCGATAACGGCGGTACAGCCTTCGAGCAAGAGACCGTTTTGGCAACCATTGAATTGAGTGCGACTGGAGCCGCTGACATGGATGTCGTCGCAAGCCTGTGCGAGGAGGCCAATTTCGCAGTTCTGGAAGCTGGCGTCTTCAATGGAGACATGCTGGCTGGTTTCTTTCCAATGGATCCCATAGGCGGCCCCTGCCCCGGCGAAGGTGCAGCGCTGCACCAGCCCAGGAGTGCCGGATGCTTGAATGCCGAGCGGAATGGAGGGGCTCTCCAACGTCAGCGGTCGGATATCGAAATTGCATTCGACTACAAACAGGCCCCTGGCCTGTTTGGCACTGAGCGCTGGGTGTGTACTCGAGCGGAAGTGACATTGCTCGGCTCGCAAGCTACTTTGCGGCTGGAGTTTGACACAGTCCCACGAGCGAGAGTTGACATTGCAACCAATCAACTCCAATGAACCACGTTTGACTTCAATCGTGTTAAAGTCTTCTTGGCTAGTCTTATTGCCCTCCAGCGTCAAGTTGACGAGCTCGATCGCCGCGCCTATCTCTCCACTATCCATGGCACTGGATGTCTCATTGAATTCCACAACCAGCGCACTACCATTCTCACCGACGATGACGATATCCTCGCGTCTGCCTTCTCCCACCAAACGCACCGCGCGGTTGACCTCTAGAGATTCAACATAGTTGCCTGGAAGAATTGCAATTGTCTCGCCCGCTTCGGCGGCGGCGATAGCGGCCGAAATAGTGTGATGCGTGGCATCACTTCCTTTCGATACGCGAAACGGGCGCTCGGGCGTTTTCGCTGCCTGACTCTCCTGCGGATTGGGGTCGGAAGGTATCGGAGAAACTATTTCCGCTGCTCGCATTTTGGAATCATGCGGCTCAGGGGGCGCGATTCCCCGCGAACCCAAGAGCATGAAGCCTCCCAGGCAGCTTATGAGCAAGACAATGCTGGCTGGTATGCCCCACCTTCGCCACAGCGGCTTAAGTCGTGCTAGCCTCAGTGTTTTGTCCACGGCGGAGGGCTGACGCAATGTTTTACGGCGGCCTCTACTCCGACTCATACCGTTGCTGTCGCCGCGCCCCAAGCCACTCCTGCGCTCGGATAAAGGAGCGAAGCGGCCCTCGACTGCAAACGGCGAAACGGTGGACTCTCCCTCAGGCAATTCAGCCAGCAGCAACTGCAAATCGTCGACCAATGCGTTGGCATTGGCATAGCG
>CAKQNH010000480.1 GCA_934255105.1 uncultured Pirellulaceae bacterium | reverse complement strand
ACGCAAACAAACGCCTGCTGGATTTGGGCAAACTCTCGCCTAACGATGGCATCACCAGATACCCTGTGTGGCGAGTCGCTATATCGGAGCCGCATGCTTATCCAGAAAGCGACACCACTACGCCGACGCCAAATAATATTGTCAATGGTTACGCCGAGGAGAGTGGGAACCCGATTTCGCGGCATGATGTGTCGTATCAATTGGCCGTCGACACCACCGAAGCCAAACGCAATGGTTTGGTCTATTATCGCCCGCTGAGTGGTGGAACCACAACGATAGTAGCACCCAAGATCGATCGACTGCTGTGGTTCACCAACGAGAATAACATTGCGGACGTAGCCGTGGCCGCGGTTGGCTTACCATCGACGCTAACCGCTAGCGAGCTCCGCACACGCGTGTACTTCAACCAGTCGACAACAAGCACTCCGCTGTTGGCAGGTGGTCAATATCTAGTCGTGGGGCCGCGTGATATCACTTACCTTGGTTCCAAGACTATCGCCGGCACCTCGCACAACAACGACCCTAACGATCACCGTATCGACCTACGGAACAATTGGGCCAATCTATATATCAACAACTCAGGTGCCCCAATCGGAGGCACACTGGTTCCGCGACCAATGACTACTGACGCGACACCACGCCCCATGACGCGCGATATCGTGTCGATGCTTGCAGTGACATCCCCCCCCTCGATATGGAACCTCACAGGCTCGCCTGCACCTTATCCTTGGGTCGGTTTGAATGTGTCCGAACCGCATCCGACCGACACCGGCTACTACGAGCAACCGACGCACCAGCTCAACAGCACCAACAGCACGCCGGCCGGCAATGGTGCGGATGGCTTTGGGAATTTGCCGTTCGATGCCTATTACGATTACGCGTCCCCAGGCGCTGTCTTCCTTCCCGGCAGCCCATTTGACAATAAGGCCGGTACTCCCATCAAGAAATATTACGAACCACACCATCCCGCCGCTGCGGCTCAGCCAGCCGGCGTGGCCACGCCCGGCACGCAGCTCGATTGGTGTACCGCGTTTCTACAGCGGCTAGCCGACCCCGAGCGTCCGTTTCATGCGACCTTCAACCCGTATATTACCGTGGACTGGATGCCTATCGACTTGACCGTCTTCTCCGGAGAGGACAGGATCTACACCGACGCCGCCAAGACGACTGAGTTCAGCAATACCAAGTACAAATTTGGGTTCCGATCGAAAAACGGCTCGTTTGATGTCACCCACCGTGGACTGACATTTCTATCTTATTCAACCGATGCGCCGGTTTTAAATGCAGGCAGCGCAGTGGCCGGAGTATATTTTCCGCAGGAGCTACCAGTCGATAATACGGGCGGTACCTTACCGGTCACATCCGTTCCGCGCCCGACCCCTGATACTACGAACTTCACCACGCTGGGCTACTTGAACTCGCCGTATCAATTGATGGGCAACCCACCCAATGATTTTGTCGGTGCGCCGACTATTACACCAGCCACGTTGCAGTGGAACAATCGAGATTTCGTATCTCCATATGAACTGTTGTTAGTACCACTGTCGTCGCCCGGACAATTGATGCAAGAGTTCTCCGTGCCCATCGATGCGGCAGCGATAGACGTCTACGATCACTACCAGGGACAACAACAAGTCAATATGTTTAGTCACCTACCTAACTTCTTTCAGGAGGCGCAGGACCCTTACACGGCCGGTATCGGATTGCGACAAGCTTTCACGGCCGCCACGCTGCTAGAGTTGGTGACGGTTCCATCTCAGTGGAGCGATGCCGATAAGATCATTCCTCCCACTAGCTTTGACTACACCAACGCTCAGCAAGTGATGTTGTTGGGGCCGATCATGCCTCCCTACAATCGTCTGTCGCAGATGCGCGAGCCTGGAAGAGTGAATATCAACACGTTGAAAGACGTCGAGGTTATGCGGGGGTTGGAGTGGAGTTATCTCAACACCGCCGATCGCAATACTGCTGGAACGTCGCTAACTTTCCAGGCGCTGAAGACCAGTCGCGACAGGAGCTATTTGCATCCTATTGGGACCGAGCAGATTCCCGGTACAAAACGCAATGCGCACTTGGACGGGAATTACCCAACGCAGTTTCCCGGCGTATTCAAATCATCTCTAGCAGCCGGTCGTGTAGCCCCAACGCCACGCGTGCCTGGGGCCTTGGATGAAGCGGCCATGCAGACACCAGCTATGGCAGGATTGTTGCGTCAGAGTCCCGGCCCAGGGCCAGGTAATTTTCGACCGCTGTTCTCGCCCCGCACTGACCTGCTAACGGTTCCAACCAATCCGCAGACGGAGTATTTGAGGTTGAGCCGCTTGGCCAATCTAACTACCACGCGTTCCAACGTGTTTGCCGTGCGGATTACCATCGGCTACTTTGAGTTCGACCCTGTCAGCGGCATCGGACCCGAGTACGGTTGGGACAATGGACAGTCGCGGCGACATCGAGGCTTCTACGTGATCGATCGCTCCGTCCCCGTCGCCTACGAAGCTGGCAAGGACTTGAACACCAGCAACTGCGTGTTGGTGCGGCGAATTGTAGAGTAGGTCTATGGATGAAACACGCTAGCGCGTTTCCTGAGAGCCTCGCGCGTTCGTGGTGTATGAAGTGTCGTAACTCCAATGCATACGCGAACTAAGGCCTTCGCGCCAGAGGGTCAAAGCGATGGGCGGATGCAATATTCGGGCTGGCCGCGGGCGTGGCGTGGCGTGGCGTGGCGTGGCGTGGCGTGGCGGGGCAGGACCGATCTGCAAAAACTGAGGTTGGGAGAATAGCGGGGTAGCTGCTATAACTGGGCGTGGTGCGTTAAAGAGAACCATGGATTGGCCCGTACCGCGATAAATCTGGGAGACCTATTATATTGATACTACCCGTACGTGATGCAAATCGCACGTGACGTAAATCCCAGTTAAAAAGACTTTAGAGTGAACTGGCCAAGGAGGGCAGTCCCATGTTGCAAACCATTCCTACGCGGATCGCGGGCGCATCGATCGTTCGTCAGACCGCCGCCCGCCGCGCCGACGGTTCAGCGGTGCTTGTCCGCCAAGGTTCGCCACAACCACCTCGCGGCGGCTTGCCGCACGAGCAGATCATCACCGCTGATTTCGCGTTTACCAGCGAACCGAGCTTCTCGCGCCAGACCGTGCAGCGCAGCTTGCGCTGCTTGGAGGGGGAGGTCTACACCTGTTTAGTCGACGTACGGTTGGGCAGCCCGACCTTCGGACAGTGGCAGAGCATCTGCTTGAGCGAAGGAGATTCACGCACGCTGTCTGTACCCGCCGGAGTCGCATGTGGTTGGCAGGTACTCTCCGCCGTAGCCACTTTGGAAATCAACGCTGCGTGTGAAATCGATGATGACCGCTGGCAATGGCTGAGATGGAATGATCACGAATTGGACCTGCGCTGGCCCGAACTGCCAGAACAGTTGGCCAGCCATGCGCGTCCCAGTCGGTCGCTGAACCGCATCGCCAAGCGTCACCTGCCGCGTTACTCATCGGAAAACCCCTTGCCCCGCTTGGTTGTGGAAACTTGTGCAAGTCCTCCAAAAGCTAGCCGAGCCATCGCTGTCAAACCGTCAAACGCCCCCCAGCAGCCCATCGCTGTCGCACATTCCACCGCCCCAACACGCCCCATTGCCGCCGCACGCAACTCTGCTGCCGCGCGCAACCCTGCTGCCGCGCGTCCCGTTGCCTGTGCGCATCCCAGTCCGGCAGCGCACTCCGCAGACAATCGAATTTTGGTGATCGGCAGCAGCGGCCAATTGGGCCGCGATCTGTGTCGCCACCTGCGCGGCCTAGGGACAGTCATCGGGGCTTGTAGAACGCCCGACAAACAGAGCCTGCTACCGGTGCCCATGTGGGTCGACATCAGTCGCCCCGCCAGTTTGCGCCAAGCCATCCGGCAGGTGCGCCCCACGCTGATCATCAACGCGGCCAGTTTGACGAACATCGAGCAGGCCGAACAGCAACCTCGCTTAGCCCAATTGGTCAATGCTACCGGCCCGGCCGTCATTGCCGAGGAAGCGCAACGCATCGGTGCGTCTCTAGTACACTTCTGCAGCAGCATGGTCTTCAGTGGTGCCGGGGAGAAGCCTTGGCGCGAAAGCGATCAACCCGATCCCCAAAACCAGTACGCACGCACGAAGTGGATTGGTACCCAAGCGGTCAGCCGCAGCCAAGTCCCGCATCTAATACTGCGCAGCGGCTGGTTGTACTCGACGCACGGTGAAAACTACGTGCGTCGATTGATCGATTCGCTGTCTTATCGCAGCACAGTCACGCTAGCCGATGACCACTTGGGCTCGCCGACCAGCACCAACTTCCTGGCTCAATTGACGGCCGATCTGCTGCGGCGGGCCAGTCGGGCTGCCTGCGAGACCCAGCAGAGCTTGGGCGAGTGGTTGACCGAGCACGGCGGACTGTATCACGCGGCGACACTGGGCATGGCCAGCAAGCTTCAGGTGGGCGATCAAATCTTAGCGCTCTGTCGCCAGCATGGACTCCCCATCGTGTTGCAGAAGCTGCAGGGGCGACACCTGTGCGAATTGCCTTCGTCAGCACGTGTGCCAGCTAATTGCGCGCTCGACCCCAGCCGCCTAGCCATGCGCTTCCAGGTCGACTTGCCGCGTTGGCAAACCGACC
>CAKQNH010000479.1 GCA_934255105.1 uncultured Pirellulaceae bacterium | reverse complement strand
GGGTGGCTTATTTCGGAACTCAAGATTTCGTGGCCGGCAGCCGTTGCGCCTGGGCTGTGGGCCGCGTTTCTGCGTAGGCGCCTAGAGAACTCCAAAGCGTTGATAGGCTTCAGTGGCCGACATGCCCCCCTGCACTGCGATCCGAACTTCGTTCTCAGCGGTGGCTTTGTTCCAGGCCGCGAGAATGATCTCGTTCTGCATGGCGTGGGGCACGACAACAATCCCATCGTCGTCGGCTGCGATTATGTCGCCCGGATGGACGGCAACGCCGCCGAGATCGATGGCCACGTCGTAGCCGATCACTCGCTGTCGGTTGCGACTGTCGTAGGGGCTGGTTCCACGGGCGTGGACCGCGAATTTCATCTGCCGCATCTTCTCCTGATCACGCACTGCCCCGTCGACCACGACGCCACTACAACCGCGATTCATTGCCGCACCTGAAAGCAGCTCGCCCCACACGCCCGAACGCAACGAACCGCCGGCTGCGCAGACGATCACATCATCGAGTTGGCAAGAGTCGATGGCCGCCAACTCCAATTCATAGGGGTTCGGGTCCTCGTAGTCGATGTCCTCCCAGAGCGTCGTCTTGGCGCGGCCCATCATAAACCTTCCGCCTGACGTCAGTGGCGAGATTGGCAAACATGGCGACTGCTCGCGGAGACCGGCCGCATCCAACGCATCGCATATCAGAGCCACGGTCAGATTTTCGCGCAGCTTGTCAAGCGGCATCGGCCACTCCACGATCACTGGCGTCGCAGATTGATTAGGTGCTCCGTGCGGCAACCCATTTGGGGAGCTGGATTGATCTGAAGATTGATTCGTCATAGGTATTAAAAGCGGTTAGTCCGGCCTGTCCTATTGTGTTTGAAGTATTTGAGAAGTTTTACACGATGCTAACTTAGCTGATTCCACAACGGTTGGCCCCCAAGTTAGCCTCCCGCGCGAGGGAATGCCAGCCGCTAGTGACAAAAACCATAAGTTCCCACCAGTTCGCATCGCACCAGTCCGCATCGCTACCAGCCGGGCAAGCGGAATTCGACTTCGTAGCGAGTTTTGCAACTTGGTTGCAATCTGAGTCGCTGGAATGTACAAATTCCACTTCCTGCATTTTATCCGTGCTCATTCTGTTGCAACGGTTCAAGGCGATTCGATAGCCGCGAGACCGGATCATTGAACGCTTGTTCGGTCGCGACGGTACTGCATTCCAGCAAGAAATGAGCATTATGATTCCTTCCGATTGTGATTCGACGATGAACACGAAGCCTCGCATCTTGATCGCTGGCCTATACCACGAGTCACACACGTTCTTGGAAAGAAAGACGCCGTGGAGTGAGATGACGGTCCACCGCGATGAGGAATTGTTCAAATTGCGCGGCGATGCGTCGCCGATGGGGGGCGTTCTGGAGTTCGCCGCCGCAGATGGTTGGGACGTGCTCCCAACGCTCTATGCCTTGGCCGTGCCAGGCCCCACGCTCGATGACGACGTGTTAGAGAATTTCTGGTCAGAGTTCCAACAGCGTGCGATGCGGTTCAATTCAAATTTGAGCGAGCCCGCGTCGCCGGGGATCGATGCCATCTTTATGGTCCTGCACGGCGCATCGGTGTCGAGTTCAGTACGCGATGTCGAAGGAGAGCTGCTGGGCCGAATCCGTAGCCTGGAAGGTTTCCAAACGCTCCCCATCTTTGGCGTGTACGATCTTCATGCAAATTTTTCCGAAGCGATGGCAAGGCATTCCAATTGTCTGGTGGCCTATCGAGAGAATCCGCACAGCGACGCGCGGGATTCATCGATTCGGGCGGCGAAGTTGCTCAGTCGCTGTTTGCGATCTGGGGTCAGTCCCCGTCAAATCGTGTCGCGCCCAGGCATTGTTTGGCCGCCGACCGGGACCGGGACGGCCAACGAACCGATGGCTTCACTGATGAAGCGGGCGCGACAACTGGAACAGGATCATCCCGATTTCTGGGCGGTTAATGTCAACGCCGGATTCTCCTTTGCCGACACAGCCGACACCGGCGTTTCCTTCTTGATTTCCACCGCCGGCGACCTCCAGGATGCGACAGCGGCGATCGAATCTTTGAACGAGCTGGCACTAGAGAACGCAGCCGTCGGCAACGTCAGCGACGCGCCGATAACGGAGGTGATGGCACAACTGGAACAATTAAAAAACCTCGGGCAACTCGATGGCCTAACGCTGCTGGTCGAGCCGTCTGATAACGTGGGCGGCGGCGCGCCGGGCAGCGGTATCACGCTGCTGCGCGTGTTGATCGAAGCTGGTTACACCAATGTTGGCGTCTGCCTGTGGGACCCGGCGGCCGTTGAGGCTGCTTCGCACGCAAAGATTGGTGACGCGCTAACGCTCAAGCTGGGCGGCTTGGGGAGCAGCCTGCTCGAACCGCCGCTGACTCTCCGCTGCGAACTGCTGCACGTCGGTGACGGTGAGTTTGAATTGGAGGACAAGAAAAGTCACCTGGCCTCCTCGGTCGGCGACCATTTCGACATGGGGCAAATTGCCGTTGTGCGTGCGACCGATCCGAGCAAGCCTGGCGGAGAGGCGATCGTATTGTTGACCACCGAGCGCACGCCGCCGATGGACTTGGGCCCTTGGCGACATGTGGGATTCGATCCGGAATCGTTTTCGATCATGGTGATCAAGGCGGCCGTCTCCCATCGACAGGCTTACGATCCGATCGCCAAACGTCAGTTTTGGGTCGACACGCCTGGCCCGTGTTCGTCGCGATTGGAAAGTCTTCCCTTTCAGAATTTAACCCGCCCCATTTTTCCGCTCGATCCACTCGGCGATGTGATCAGCAACCGCAGCGGCGGAGCGAGCGAATCAACGTCCAAGTAGTAATTCTTTCAGTTTCAACGCAAAGGTTCCATCGATGCCCAACAGCCAAGTCTCGTATCCTCGCGACGCCGACACGCCTGTGTCTCACCTGCCGTTCAGCCCCTGCGTCGTCGTCGGCAATCTAGTGTTTGTCTCCGGCCAGGCATCCGTCGACAAGGAAGGCAAGATCATTTCCGGTGACATCGAAAGCGAATTCCGTCGATCGATTGAGAATATCGAGGCCGTTTTAAAGACAGCCGGTACCGATTTGGCCCACGTGGTTCAAACTCGCAATTATGTTCGAGAAGAGAGCGACTTGAAGAGATACAACGAATTGTACGCCGAGTATTTCAAGGACCCCAAGCCAGCGCGGACGACGATCGTTAAGTGCTTGGGTGCCAATCTTCGCTATGAAATTGAATGCATCGCCGTGCTGCCGGAATGAACTCCCTGAATCTCCACCGTAGAAACGAATGCGCATGTCGGCTTGGTACGAAGTCTCTAACATCAACGATGTCCCGTCACCCTCGATTTTGGTTTATCCTGATCGAATCGATTTCAATTTGCGGATGATGATCGAGCAGGCTGGCGACGTCCGCAAACTTCGCCCGCATGTCAAAACCCACAAATTGCCCCAGGTCGTGCGCATGAAATTAGCGCACGGCATCACGAAGTTCAAGACTTCGACGATCGCCGAGGCGGAGATGGTAGCGATGGAAGGGGGAGGAGATGTGATGTTAGCCTACCAACCCGTTGGCCCCAACGTGCCCAGGTTGATCAAACTGATTCAGACATATCCGCAAACTCGCTTTTCGGCGCTAGTGGATTGTGTTGATTGTTTGAATGCCATTGCAACGGCCGCGGTCGCCGCAAATATATCGGTGCCATTATTCGTCGATTTGAATGTCGGAATGGATCGCACTGGCATCGTGCCTGGGGACGAGGCGTTGCATTTGTTCATGCGAATCGCTGCCCGAGATGGCGTCGAAGCGGCTGGCCTGCATGCTTATGATGGCCACGTGCATGACACAGTCGCAAACGCTCTGGAAGCAAAAATCCAGCGGGCGTTTGCTCCCGTCTGGCGACTGAAGGAATCCATCGAGAGCGCCGGGCTATCAGCCGGAACCATCGTCGTCTCGGGAACGCCGACATCTGTGGCAATGGCTCAGCGGCATGATGTCGAAGTAGGGGCGGGGACTACGGTGCTGTGGGATACGGGGCAACCCAAGATTTGTCCAGGGATGAATTTCCAAAACGCGGCTGTGTTGATTTCGCGGGTCATCAGTCACCCGACGCCCGACCGGATCTGCGTCGACTTGGGGCACAAGGCGGTTGCGTCGGAGTTCGATCATCCGCGCGTCACGTTTTTCGGACTGGAAACCGCATCGGCGGTGATGCACAGCGAAGAGCACTTGGTGCTGAAAGTCGACCAAGCCGAGGCCTATCCGGTCGGCACGGTTCTGTATGGACTGCCTCGGCACGTCTGTCCAACCATGGCATTGCATCAACATGCCTGGTGCGTCCGCGAAGGTCGCGCGATTGAAACTTGGCCAATCACTGCGAGGGCGCGATGCCTGACGATTTAAATCCGCTGGGCCGCTTCGGGGCCACCGCCGGTGAACCCGTTCCCGATGCTCACGACGCCGACTTGTCGGCTCTTGTTCGCAAGTTGCCGGACGCTGGCAGCCGCGCAAGCACGGTTCGATACCGCGTCATCGGTGTGAGCGTACTGATGGCGTTCATCCTCTATCTAGACCGCGTTTGTCTGGGTGAGATCGTCAAACTGGAAATGTTTCTAGCAGACTTTAGCGGCGATGCCATGGGC
>CAKQNH010000478.1 GCA_934255105.1 uncultured Pirellulaceae bacterium | reverse complement strand
GCCCCGTCTGCGGATTCAGCCTGCGCGCAGCGTGTGCGATCGAACACTCCGCTCGCCGCGCTGACTGGGCTGAACGAAACAATTTTTGTCGAAGCGGCTCAAGGGCTAGCTCTGCGGATATTGCGTGAGGCGGCCAACGACGACTCGGCCCGCGCTCGTCTGGGATTCCAACTGTGTACTTCGCGACTGCCTACATCTGCGGAGACCCAAACGATCTTGAAACTGGTGGAGCACCAGCGACAGCGCGTGGCCGATGGCTGGCTCGACCCACGCGAGATCACGACTGGCGATCCCGCCAAATTGCCCGAACTACCTGCGGAGACGACTCCACAAGACGCTGCCGCCTGGACTCTGGTCTCGCGCGTGCTGCTGAATCTGGACGAGACGATTAGTAAGAATTAGAAGGCGATCACCGCAGTGGAAGTCGCCAAGACTTTCGGCCGCTAAGACGAATTCGACTACGAGTGCGAGCATTCCAAGTGAACAGAATACAAGGCATCTTTGGAAATGGAAAACCGACGCGGACAATCAAATCTGCTTCCCCTGGGGGGACCAATCTTCGACCGCCAGCAATTGGCCACCGCCTTGCGGCGACGTTGGTTCTTGCGCGATTGTGGAATGGGGCTAGCCGCCATGGCTGCGGGAACACTGATGGCTCAAGAGGCGAGCGCCGCAACGCCAACTGCTGGTCGTGTGTTGGCACCGCGCCAGCCACACTTCGCGGCCAAGGCCAAGCGGGTAATCTACACGTTCCAAGCGGGCGGGCCGAGCCAACTGGAACTGTTCGATCCGAAACCTGAACTTGCCAAACGCGATGGGCAACTGCCGCCAGCGGGTCTGCTGGAGGGTTATCGGGCCGCGTTCATCAATCCCAACTCAGGGTTGCTAGGCCCCAAGTTTCCGTTTTCTAAACATGGCCAGTGCGGAATGGAACTCAGCGATCGCCTGCCACACCTGGGTGAGATCGCCGACGACATCTGCTTGATCCGCAGCATGCACACCGATGCGGTCAACCACGCTCCGGCTCAAATTTTAATGAATACCGGATCGCAACAGTTCGGACGTCCCAGCTTCGGGGCTTGGACGCTATATGGGCTGGGGAGCGAGTCTGAGAATCTACCCGGTTTCGTGGTTTTGACCAGCGCCAAGGGGACCAGCGGTGGCGCGAGCAACTATGGTTCAGGGTTCCTACCAACCACTTACGGCGGCATTCCATTTCGCAGCGCGGGTGACCCGGTGCTCTATCTCTCCAACCCGCCCGGTATCGACGCTCGCGCGCAGCGCGAGTCGTTAGACACCTTGGGACAGCTCAACGCGCTGGCTTCTGAACGCATGGGTGATCCGGCTATCGACGCGCGCATCGAAGCCTACGAGATGGCCTACCGCTTGCAGACCAGTGCGCCGGAACTGATGGACCTGTCCAGCGAGCCCCCAGAAATTTTGGAGATGTACGGCATTAAGGACATCAACGAAGCCAGCTATGCGCGGAACTGTTTGTTGGCTCGTCGATTAGCCGAGCGGGGCGTGCGCTTCGTACAATTGTTCCACGAAGTTTGGGATCAACATGGCGGTCTAAAAGCTGGCGTGACGCGCAACGCTGCCGGCACTGATCAAGCTAGTGCAGCCCTAGTCAAAGATCTCAAACAGCGTGGCCTGCTGGATGACACACTGGTGGTCTGGGGTGGCGAATTCGGACGAACTCCCATGCAACAAGGCGGGACCGATGGGCGCGACCATCACAATCGCTGCTTTAGCATGTGGTTGGCCGGGGGTGGCATCAAGTCGGGATACGTGCATGGCGAGTCGGATGACTTTGGCTTTAATGTCGTCTCCGATGGCGTACACACTCACGATCTCAATGCCACCCTGCTACATCTGCTGGGATTCGATCATACGCGGTTAACCTTCCGCTCGCAGGGCAGAGACTATCGCCTGACCGACGTGCATGGCAGTTTAGTCTCCGACATACTGGCTTAGCGGCGAAGTCACGGCAGCGCGTAGCCGTGGGCATCAGCCCACGGATTAGTTGCACCATCTGTCGGTGAGCCGCGAAGCGGCGGTAGTATCTTCGGCTACAAACTTCCGCGACAGTAAATTTCTGGCCCGGTGCTTTCCTATGGCTCCGCGCGCTGGGCGCTGATGCCGCAAGCCTGCTCAGCGCGCTGCAGCACCTGGCTCGCCTGAGCGCGCGCCCGCTCGGCACCGGCGCGCAGGATGTCTGCTACCGTATCGGGGCGACTGGCCAATTCAGCCCGCCGCGCGTGAGCATCGGCAAAGTAGCGCTCGGCTGCATCGGCCAACGCCTTCTTGATTTGGCCATAGCCAAAACCACCTTGTCGATACAGCGCAGCCATCTCTTGCACTTCCGCTGGGCTGCCAAACAACTGGAACAATTGGTAGAGATGATCGCTGTCCGGATCCTTGGGCTCTTCCATGGCGCGACTGTCGGTCGGCATGCGCATGATCTTCTTGCGGGCCTGCTTGGGATCCTCAAAGATGCCGATGGTGTTGTCGTAGCTCTTGGACATCTTCTCGCCATCGGTCCCCGGCACCTTGGCTGCATTGGACAACAATCGCGCCTCGGGAAGCACAAAGGCTTGGCCAAAATGATGGTTGAAGCTATTGGCCAAATCGCGACAGACCTCGATATGCTGCACTTGGTCCTGGCCCACCGGAACCCAATTTGCGTCGTAGGCCAAAATATCGGCAGCCATCAGCACTGGATAAGTGAACAACCCCGCATCGGCCGTTAAACCACGGGCTTTCTTTTCTTTAAAGGCGTGGCAGCGTTCGAGCAGACCGAGCGGTGTACAGGTCATCAAGATCCAAGTCAGTTGAGCGACCTCGGGTACATCGGATTGTACAAACAGCGTTGCTTTATCCGGATCCAAGCCCAAAGCCAGCAAATCGAGCGCGGCGTCATGCGTCAACTGCCTCAGCACATCTGCCTCGCGGATAGTCGTCAGGGCGTGCAGGTTGGCGATGAAATAGTATCCCGTGTGCTCGTGTTGCAGATCGATGTACTGCTGTATCGCACCAAAGTAATTGCCCCAGTGAAATCGTCCTGTGGGCTGAATGCCCGAAAGTACTCGCATGGCTGGCAGTGGATCTTTTGTGGAGGGTGATTGGTTGAACTCAACGGCTAGCCGTTTGTAACAGATAAAAAGTAGGGTAAGCTTCTAGCTTGCCTTCTCGGCATCAGTCGTGAAACTCAAGCTGGAAGCTTATGCTACTTACAAAATGGTTCCCACGCAGTCGCTAATGCGCTCGGCTCCCAGTTCGCGCAGTGCACTGGGTAGCGTATCAACTAAGCGCTGGCTGACGGTGGGATCGTAGTAGTTGGCGGTACCGATCTGGACGCTGCTAGCTCCAGCGGCCAAGAACTCCATCACGTCATCGAGCGTAGCGATGCCACCGATGCCCACGACTGGTATTTTGACCGCTTGAGCCACTTGATAGACGCAGCGCAGTGCGACGGGCTTGATGGCCGGGCCACTGAGCCCTCCTACTTTGTTACCCAGCAATGGTTTCCGCTTGCGCCAATCGACGGCCATCCCCAGCAGCGTGTTGATACAGCATACGGCGTCGGCACCACCATCGGCGGCCGCCCGGGCGATGTCGGCAATGCGAGCCACGTTGGGAGTCAGTTTGGCGAGGATTGGCAATTGGCAATTTTCACGCACGCCACTAACAACCTGTCGGCACAGTTCAGGGTCGGTGCCAAAATCGACGCCACCACTTACGTTGGGACAGGAGACATTCAGTTCCAACGCGCTGGCACCCCCGGCGGCTTCGATTCGCCGTGCCAGCTCAATGAACTCGGCACAGCTTTTACCAGCGATGCTGACCACAATGGCTGTACCTAGATCTCGCAGGTACTGTAGGTGTCCACTGATAAACGCGTCGATGCCGTCGTTGTCCAATCCGATCGAATTCAGCAGTCCGGCCGAGGTTTCCACCGTCCGCCAAGGAGCATTGCCCACGCGCGGTTGCAGTGTAATCGTTTTAGGAAGTATGGCTCCCAGCGACTCCAGTCGCACAAAGCTCTCCATCTCGCGCGCGTATCCAAAAGTTCCCGACGCGACCATGATCGGATTGCGCAGTTGCAGGCGTCCCAATTGTACGGACAGGTCGACTGCAGCGGACTGATCCTCTGACATCGATGCTGAAGCAGAAGCAGAATTGTCGGATGTGTGCATGGTGTGAGGCATGAGATATCTCGGAGGAAGCTGTCAAATGCTGTGGGAATAGTGCTGTGGGAATAGTGTTGTGGGAATAGTGTTGTGGGAACAGTGCTGGGGGAATAGTGCTGTGGGAGTAGTGTTGTGGGAATACCGACGCGGAGCGTCGAGCCACATTGAGCGTCGAGCCACATTGAGCGTCGAGGCACATTGAGCGTCGAGCCACATTGTCTAGAGCGCGAGTTAGAGCGGGCTGGACGCCGATCTACATACTGGGACACTTCGCTGCATGAGTGGTTCGGCAGCGCGGAGGATGGCTTCGGCTACCTCGCGTTTGCTGCCACTGGCCAGCGCCAGCGTGGTGCCGTCGGCAGAGAGGATCTCAATCGAATTGGTCGTGGCGTTGATTGCACTGGGACCATTTGAGACCATCATATCGCAACACTTGCGCTGCATTTTGACGATTGCCCGAAAGCGTTGATCCTCGGTC
>CAKQNH010000477.1 GCA_934255105.1 uncultured Pirellulaceae bacterium | reverse complement strand
CGATTGCCCGCATCGTAGACGTAGCTGGTCGTCAGAGCGGTTACCAATAACTGGCTGCCGTCGAGCGTCGAGCTGACGAGTTCGGTGGCGATGACGTTATCGAAGACGTCGTAGTCATAGCGCATGAGGCTGGGCAGAAGTGGGCCGCTGCCGTCGGGATCGGGCGAGAGCGCGGCGGTTAGACGATCGCGATTATCGTGGTACTGGAGCGTGACGCGTCCGGCCGGATCGGTGATCTTGGAGAGATTGCCGCGCGCGTCGTATTCGAACTGAGTCACCGCTTCGATACTGGTTCCATCGGCCTCGGTGACCGATTTCAGTTTCCCATGCCGGGCGTGATCGCTGGGCGTATTGTAGTACTCGTAGTCGATCGTCGTATCGCCGCTGGCGCGTCCCGTCTTGATCGTCTCGCGAGAGACGAGCCCCTCGGGCAGGGCGGGATTGGTGCTGTACTGGATATCGATCTGGCCTAACAATACGGGTGCCGTGGCGACTTCATTGCTGGGATCGGGATTGTCCAGATAGGTGAAGATGAGTGCCGTGTCGGATGGATCAACGCTGCCATCGCCATTGACGTCGACAAATGGCGCGGTGTGCGTGGCTGAGCCTGGGACGGGCCCTTCGCCATAGGTGTTGATGTAGTTGATAGTGAGCAGCGCGTCGATTGGCGAAACGACCCCATCGTTGTTCACATCCAGCGGACGGACATCGTTCTGCCAGACTGCGTAGGGATGTCCCCAGCGCTGCTGGGTAATCAGGCCCGTGGATGGTTCGACTGTTTGGAAGTACTTATTGCCGGTCGCGTCGGTAGCTGAGGTGAGCACATCGTGGGTATCGTCCCAAGTCCAGAGCTCTTCGTTTTGCAAAGGGCGCTGACGGCTGACCGGATTGTTGTTGGTGTTGGTATACGTGGTAACTTGGCGCGTTCGAGTGCCGTTGGACTGCAGCACACCGCCGAGCATGATCTTGTCGGGATCGGGAGATGTGAAGGTCAGAACTTCTCCCAAGTCCTCGCTGGTGATTTGCCCTAAGTCATCCCGTTCGGTGGCTTCCCGTGAGTATTCGTAACTGAGGTCGATGTTGGCTTGCAGCTTGGCAAACTCGGTTTCACTCCACGATGTGGCGGTATCGAGTCCCAGGGCGTGAACCTGTTGCGGATCCCAGTAGCGAAGCACGCGCCCCCGGTGGTCGAGCTGATAAATGGTTCGCTGAGGAGAACTCGCGGCCGATCGCTGATACGTTATGATCGAATAGTTTGGGGTCAGCTTGTAACTGCCGGCAGGGGCAACGCGAAACGCACGAGGATCAATGGAGCTGATCGGGCCACCATTGTAACCAGATGAGATCAACCCCTGTTCTTGTCGAGTCAGATCGATGGTCACGACGGAACCATCTGCATAGGAGATGGATGCAGCTCTGCCACTGGAGTTAGCGCCTGTCTGATGGGTCACCGTAGTGATGTGTGTCGGCGAGCCAACCGCGCCACTGGAGAGCTGTGATAACCGTCCATAAGCGTCGTAACTCAAGATATCTTCGCGAGCTGCTCTGCCGCCCGGTCCGTCGGGATCATCGTAGCGAACCTTCAATTGTCCACTGCCCGTGGAGGTATCCCATACAACACTGCGCGTTCGATCGTTCGAAGTCCCGTTCTTGGTGGTGATGTCCACACTCTTATACCCGCTACCATTAACGTAGTAGGCGAAAGTAGTCTCCTGGCCATATGGATCGGTGATAGAAGCAACGGAGCCATCACTGTTGTAGCTATAAACAGTAACGTTTCCGGCGGCGTCGATGCGCTCTATCATGTCGCCTTGTGCGTTGAAACGCTGTTTGTTTCCGTAGCGGTCGGTTAGGTAATCGCCGTCTAATGTATCCTGAGTTCCGGGAGCACCACCGGCGTTATCGGGAAACCAAGAGGGACCGCTTCCAGCACGGAAGAGCATTGACCCAGTCTGGAATTTGACCCTACCACCTGAGCTGCCACCCCCTTCAGGCACATCGGGGACTAGAATCTTTTGATTTCGCAGCAAACGATCGACGCCTGCAACGGAAGTGGCGTAGCCCAACCCCTGCGTGACGGAGCTGGCCGCTTCGTCAACTACGGCATGATTGTACCGCCCAACCCAGCCGCTAAATTTGTCGTCCGTAGTGACGGGGGAACTGTCCGGGTTGGTGCTGGGAAAAGTAGCGTGCGCGAGCAGCGCCAGTGGAATGATCTGTTCTGTGACTCCACTTGAGCTAGCAGGATTGGTTCCCCCGCTTCGCTGCCACGAGTCTAGGTATGCGGAAACGTCAACTTGCTGCTTAAACAGCAAGATTTGACCGGGCACAGCTCCGGCGGGAACTTCCAAAGTTACTGTTTGTGAGATGGGTGGACCAGCTACAGCCTTACTGCCCAGACCCTTTAGCGATCCGTCACTGCGTGTATCGGCTTCGTAGCTCTGAATAGAAACGGTAATCGAAGTCGGCACCGTTTTTCCACTTGGCAGCGGTAAGCCGAGCCACAGGGATTGTTTTGGACCGGTCTCGCCCGCGGTCCGCGCGACAAGGAATCCATCGGCGACCGTAAACTCGACTTCCCCAGATGCCTTGTCAACAAAAACCATGACAGTCGGTTCGGGACATGTTGGACACTTACATGCACACCCCGCTTCCTCATCGACTTTTTGCTTCGCATCTTCGTATTTCTCATCGATTTTGACAACCGCTTCTGGAGAAATGGTATTTATGGCTGGTACAACGACTTTCGCGTTGACCGTTTCCATACCCTCCAGGAGCTGATCTTCGATTGCATGGACATAAAGATTAAATTGGGACGCACTCGACACACTGCGCAAGTTGGACCGAAAGATACCTGAGCCAGGCGAAGTTTCGGTAAAGGTCAGAGGGCTCGAAAGATCATCGTCCGAGAGCGTATAGTCATCCATGCCCGCACTCCCAAAGCTGGCGCGATATAGCTCCTCGCTTTCGGAATTGTTGACGTCGATCTCCCACTGCAAGCTGGTGCAAAGCGTGTTATTAGAGTTGCCTGGAAGCACTGTGAAGACACCCGGCGGCGGCCCATGCTCCATGGTGGTGCCATTAGTAGCCGAGAAGCTGACTGTTTCGGCCTTGTCCAAGATGGCAACCTCGCCTGACTTTTCCAATTTAATGCCAGGGAAATACTGCCCAGGGCGCCATTCGAATGCCACCGTCTCGCTGAGAGCTTCACTGGCACCGCCGGGTTCGACGAAGTCCTGCAGAGCTTGAACGTAAATTACAAAATTTGTCGGGCCCGCAGGCAAATCAATCGTCAGGATGTTTCCCGAAATACTGCTACTCACGATATGCGAATACGACAGCGCATAGTCGCTGCCGTACTGGGCAGTCCCTCCAATCAGAATCTCCGCTTGACCGCCCGACCACGCACTGGGAATCGTAATGTTTACGCTTCCTGGATTCGGAGGCGATTCGCAATAGATCAAATGCGGCTCGTTGGCTTCGACTATCCTATTTGAAATCGGCATTGGCGATGCCGTTGAACTAGACGTGCTGGTCGAAGTAGATGTGCTTGTAGAAGTAGAAGTAGAAGTAGAAGTGCTTGTAGAGGATGAGGAGCTAGTCGAGCTCGACGTACTGGAAGAGCTTGAAGTGCTGGAAGAACTAGAGCTACTCGATGAACTGGAACTTCCGGTACTACTGGAACTGGAAGAATGGCTCGAACTACTGGAGGGCGAATAGCTACTGCTGGAACTGCTAGACGAGGTGCCCGAAGCGACCATCTCGTTTCCGTCCAACGGCGTATTGGACGGCAGGAAAAGCGGTTTGCGAATGGGTTGCAACACTGTCGCAGCAGAGGCAGCGTCGCGATTCTCGGTCTCCGAGAAGGTAGACTCCCCGTAAGACGACGCTCCGCCAGCCCGTGTGGCCTCGGAACTGCTGTCTTGACTATCTCGCCAAGCGAGTGTTTGGAAGGAATCCGCAGCGAGCAAAACTCGTTGACTTAGAGATTCCACGCGGAGGACTCGCGCCAGGCGGTTCCGAGTTGCTGCACGGCAACGAGAGCTACGTCGTCGAGATCCACCAGCCATGGCTGTTCTCCGCGTAAGGCAAAATATAAAATAGCAGTTGGGATGAAGCCTTCTCGCGAGCGGGAAGTCTCATGGCGAATCGAGCACGATAAGTTTGAAGGCTCCGCCAATCTATGGAACTGATGTGAGCTTGTCAAACATTTGGACGCTAAAGCGGCCAAAGAATTATCCGTGCCTATCAGGTACTGTACTTTCGGGGAGTTCGCAACGAGTGGGTTTGAACGGTCCACGATAGACGGGGGCGATGCGCTTGCTGCGCCTGAGGGACTTGGCACACAGGCTTTCCAATTGCATGAGATCCTCGACGGTGGGTTGATTGAGTTGGGAGGTTGTGCAGTGCCGTCGCCTGCGCAGGCCGCGACTGGCGGGTTGGCAGGGGATGTGGTGCAATGCAGCCTCGTGCGTTGGGCTAGTCGGCCAGTGCATCTGCGGCCTGCTGCGGCTCGGCGTTAAACTATTCGCTTCGCGTGGACTCAGTGGATTTGAGACTGACCGACGCGGAGCGTCGGGCCACACTCGGCGTTATAGGGTTAGCGTAAACTAAGCAAATACAAGATACCGCACAGCCGAGGCGAACCAGATGATGCAAAGCGGGAGCTCT
>CAKQNH010000476.1 GCA_934255105.1 uncultured Pirellulaceae bacterium | reverse complement strand
CCCTATAGCGTGCCGGATCGCCGCGTTCAGTATTTACCTAGCATACCTGGACCAACTGTCGCCTCGCGATATTCAGCAACTACAAGAGAAAGGCCGGGCACTGCCGCGTCTAATTAGCGATTCCGAAGTAACTCGCAACATTTCATGCGTCGATTTCTTTAGTGATTCGGAAATCGTTCCCTGCACAGCATCACTGGTCATCGGTAATCCCCCTTGGGGAAGTATTGCCGGGCCCGCGTCAACAGCGGGCCAATGGTGTGCACAGAACGAGATCGACCTGCCCGACAATCAGATTGCATCAGCGTTCATACGTAAAGCATCGATGCATTGCGATGCGGACGGACACGTCTGCCTTGTCCTTCCAGCTGGTACTCTGTTCAATCATGGCGACAAAGCGATCGACTTTCAAAAAAGGTGGATAGAATCGAATACGCTTGAGTGTGTTCTGAATTTGGCAGACTACCAGCGGTTTCTGTTCGAGTCTGCAGGGCACCCGGCCATCGTATTACGTTATTGCAACGACAAGCCCGACCGTCGATCGCACAAAATTGACTACTGGTCGCCGAAATCAGACTGGTCGGCTACCAAGGCGGAAGTCATCCGAATTGCGGCAGAAGATCGGGCGCGACTATCACAAGCTGACGTAGTAAATGACCTCAGCAGTTTGGATGCACCCCAAATCTGGAAGCGGCACTTTTGGGCTACGCCCCGCGATCGGCGGCTTCTGGATCGTTTGTCAGATTTACCGCGACTGCGCGACAATGTACGACAGATACGCGAGAAGTCGGATAAGCGTTGGCTCATTGCGCAAGGGTTCCAACCCCTTGGACCAGGGGACGATCCTGCAGAGGCCAAGCAAATCGAATTACCCTCTCAGTTTTTTGTTGAAGCAAATAATCAGAGTTTCGATCTGTTCCTAACGGCTGAAGAGTGTACTGACCTTGGCAGAACCATCGCGACAGTGCGTAAGAGATCAAGCGTCAATACGGAAGTTTTTCATGCACCACATGTGCTCGTCAGCTACGGTTTCACTTCAGTTGCGTATCTGGATTTCGCGGCATCGTTTCGGCATGCCGTGAGAGGCATTCATGGTCCGGAGGAAGACGCGGTCGCTCTCGCCTTTTTAGCAGCGTACTTCAGGTCGGGGATCGCGAAATTCTATTTGTTTCACACTTCATCGAATTGGGGCATTACCCGCGCAAAGGTTCAAGACGAAGAATTGTTACGTCTACCGTTTCCTTTCCCCGATTCACCCGAAAAAATTGCGATCGCTTCCAAGATTGCTAAATGCATTCAGGCCGCATCGCTGAAGTCGGAGCAACCCTTCTCTGACCGATCGGCAATCGTGGAGCAGGCAACCACGCAAATTGCTCCATTTATTGACGAGTATTTCGGGATTAGTGCATCTGAACGTGATCTTATCAATGATACGATCGACGTGGTGATTCCAAGCACGAGACCAACGCGATCACGGCTTAACGTGCCAACCGTCAAGCAGTCTTCACTCACTCAGCGTGATGCGTTCGTCTCGCGTGTTTGCGAGCTGCTCAATGGTTGGTCGAAGCGAAGTGGTGATGGTGTCCGTGGACAGGTCCTCGCTTCGGAAGATGCGGGGCTCGCGGTGGCAATCCTGGAACGTGTCGATCGGTCACTTATATCGATGCCCATGCCTGAAGAACAGAGAAGCATTGTTGGGATTCTCGGCCAGTTGCGGGAGATCGCGACAAAGCGTCGTGCAGCGTTGGAATTCGTTCGGGGCGTGAAAGTTTTCGATGACGATCGCCTCTACATCGTCAAACCACTTGACCAACGGAATTGGACACTCACCGCGGCCATGAATGATGCAGATGAAATCGCGGGTTCGCTTTTGATGCAGAGGTCCGAACAGCCAGCATGACTATTATCGGCAGATCGGATCAATGGCACGGACTACTTGACTCGCTTGTTCCCGACATCGTTGACTTGATCGTCACAGCATGGGATTCCATGCCGCCAATCGCACCTGATTCGCGAGAAGATCCAGTATCAGATGAATTGTGCAAAAAGCTGCGCGCAGCCAAACAACTTGCCGATTTGCCATTGCAAATCCGTCCGCAGGTCGTCGAGTTAGATTCTGCGGCCGAAGATGTCGAACAAGGACGGATAGACATAGTGTTCTTGCCCTTGGTGCCCGACGAGTCGATCTACTTTGCTTTGGAATGTAAACGTGTCAATGCAAGAAAGGCAGGCAAGAAGATTCGGCGTTACTTTTCCGAGTATGTCACCGAGGGGCTGATGCGTTTCGTCACGGGCCAATATTCTCATGCTGTGCGTCACGGCGGCATGATTGCATTCGTACTTGATGGTGACGTGAAAAGTGCGATGGAAGGCGTCGTCAAAAACATTGTTAACAAACGCAAACAGGTGCAACTTGTCAGCGGCGAGGTCGGGGCATCGCGATACGTCCCATCAAACGAATTCGCGCGCGAGACCACACACTCTCGGTCCGTGTCTGCCGGCGAAGTGCTTATCCAGCATTTTTTCCTGCCTGTCAAGAAAATTGCTTGAGTTTGCCTCCCGATGTCGACCATGCCCAGTGCCTCGCTTAGGTGCTTCGGTCCCCCCGCCTACCGAAGCCGACACCGATTCAAAACCTAAACCGCTGCGGAGAGCCCGGAGCTGATGTATCAAATTGACAGCGTCAGCTTCCTAGGGCGTTAAGGACTCAAATACCGGTCTCGAAGTGCATCATGAGGGCGTGTCATGAGTTAGACAGCCACTGATTCGTCACATGTCATAAGGGAGGAATACTCTCGATTAGCATAGGATAGCCGTTGGGATAGCGAGTGGCAGTTGGCTTGAAAAAGTGGATACCCTGTTGACGAAATGGGGATATTTCGTGGCCCTCCTCGCCCATTTTACTATCATGGCACATCTGCGTAAGCGTTCGCGGGCTGCAATCTCGAAAATGGGCGCTGATCGCAACGGCTAATCGACGTGAGAATCAGGTCAAATCTGTTTGTCGATGGAGCCAAGTGTTGGGCCGAATTGGCGCTGGCAAGCGACGAGGAAATTTACATTTCTCTCAACATCATCCAGCGATTCGCACGATTTGTGCCAAGAGTTGGTGCTCCTGAGGCCGACTGCTGGTTTCAGCGCGGCGAGTAGGATGGGGAAGTGAGTCCGTGAGCGACTCCTGCGCCTACCTGCGCAGAATGAGATTGGCTTTGCGTCCAAGGCGTTGGGCTACAGGCCCCAGGGCTGGCTGAGCCAGCCTTGCCATGTCCAGCCAGGTGGCTTGGCGAAGGGGATGGCTGTCCACCATGGAAGGGTGGCGACGTCGGCTACGATCAGGGAACGCGTGGCGGCGTCTTCATCGGCTCGCGGATTGGGCTCGGGAAATGCCCAGCCTGTCGCGGGGGTCCCGAGTCCTAGGGCTAAGTTGTGATTGCGGTGCTGTTGATCGAGCCACACCAGCGTCTCTGGCGGTAAGCGCAAGGAGAGCGGTCCTGTCGCCTTCTGCAACTCGGCTTTGGCGGCTGGGTAGTCCTCGCGGGCGGCTAAGGCGAGCGCTAAATTGTGATGAGCGGCGGGGTGGGACCAGAAGCCGTCGGCACCTCGCTGCCAGTGCTGCTGGGCCAGTTCCCAGTTCCCCTGGCGAGCCGCGCGAACGCCGCGGCGAACGTTAAACGAACCGGGCTGAAGCCAGGGCACCGCCAGACGCACGTTGTCTTTGGCTACAAACGGCGCTACCGTCTTCCACGATTCTCGCGCACTGGCAGAAATCAACAACTGCGTCTGGTCGTGTTGGACGAAATCGAGGTCAGGGTACTGCTCGATGGCTTGCGGCGTTGCCAGACTGAACGTATGGCTGCCAATGGTGTGCCCGCTGGCCACATCCACGGCGCGCCACGACAGCACAATTCTCTCATGCTTGTCGGGACTATCTTCTTTCTTGTGAAAATAGGCTTGATTCCAATCGGTCTGCTTGGGTTTCTGCGACGTCTCTTGGGCTGTCAACGACGGGACGTCGATGTCAGCGTCGAGGATCACTCCCTGCAACAGGATGTCCGCTCCGGCTTGCCGCGCTGCCGCGACCGCCAGCACGTCGCTGGTGAGTAAAGCCGTCGAGGCAAGCTGCACGCTGGAGTGCGCGCGCAATTGCTCGGGAGTGACGACCGCCATGTCAACTCGGATGGCTGGACGTTCTGCCAGCAACGCTTGGTGGAGTGCCGCAGCCAGTTCGGGATTGCCAAAGATGGGTGCCAGCGCCACGCGTCCAGCCGGCGGGACCGAGGCTTGAGGTGGCAACCAGACGTGTATGGGAACGCTGCGACGACAACCGACCAATAGTAGAGCTGTGGCTATCAGCAGCCACATGATCATCCAGGTCTGTTTAAGCCTCATAGCTTTGGTTAGACCACTGCGAGCTTGCCGCGCAGGTGAAGTGGTTTTTAGACTAGTGCTCCGTCCAACTTTAATTTTGGGGTAGAGATGTAGAGCAGTTGTTGTAAGTGCTTTGGGAAACGGTTGGGACAACCGTTCTACGGAAGACGGTTGGGACGAGCGTGCTTTGGGAAACGGTTGAGACAACCGTTCTACGGAAAACGGCCGGGACAACCGTTCTACGGAAAACGGTTGGGACAACCGTTCTACGGAAGACGGCTGGGACGATCGTTCTAGCTGCCGATCGAATCGCCGCAGGGTGCGGC
>CAKQNH010000475.1 GCA_934255105.1 uncultured Pirellulaceae bacterium | reverse complement strand
GTAACTACATGGCCCATGGAATAGTTTCGCTTCCCGGCAATGACCGCGAGTATACGGTTTACGCGACAGAGGCATACTACGAAGGTCCCGATAGCCGCCTGCGTCAGTTCACATACCGCGTCGATGGACTCGTCTCTGTGCGAGCTGGCGACGAGGGTGGGGAACTGCTGACCAAGACGCTGACGTTGAGCGGCGAGCCCTTGATTCTTAACTTCCTGACGCAGGACGGGGGCCAAATTCGCGTGCGTTTGGAATCGCCAGACGGAGAGGTATTGGCGCAGTCCCAGTGGCTCACCGGCGACCAACTCGCTCATCCGGTCGCGTGGCAGGCGGACATGGATCTTAAAGCACTTCAGGGACGCCCGGTTCGCCTGCGTTTCTCTATGAAAAAGGCGGATCTCTACTCGCTGCAGTTCGGGCCGACACCATGAATTGGGCCGATATGATAATTATCGACGTGATAGATTGACGTGACAATTATCGCCGTTTACTTGGCCGTGATGGTCATCGCCGGCATCGCGTCGCGTGGTCGTCTGGAAGATGAGGCAGACAATTTCGCTGCACCGCTCATGTTTCTACCTGTGCGAAAAATAACCCTTAAAGAATGAAGGACATTGAATGCGAAACAGCAAAGTACTCGACGCGCTCCGCAGTGATCGATTCGCTGGCAAGCTAGCTGAATCGGCGGCGGCGCAAGACTGCGAGGCGACCTCGTGAACCAGATGGACCACCATGTCATCGTCGTTGGTGCCGGATCGATTGGCCATCGCCATATCCGCTGCTTTCTGGAAACCAAGCGAGCTGCAGTGTCGTTTGTCGAACCCCGCGACGAGATCCGACGTGAAATTGCAGCGCTTTATCCTGGGACCCTTTCGTTCGCCTCGCTGGCTGAGGTCTCTGACTGGAGCCGTTTCAATGCGGCCGTGATTGCCACGACGGCCCCACAGCACCTAACCCACGCTTCAGAGATGCTCGAACGCGGGTTGAGCGTCTTGATCGAGAAACCGCTGGCCATTGATCTCAAGGAAGCCGAAGCATTTCTGGCCACGGCGGAAGCGCAACCCAAAATTGTTGCGGTGGCCTATGTTTATCGAGCAAATCCTCTGCTCGTGCACATGCGAGATGCGCTCCGATCCGGAGAATACGGTCGGCCGCTGGAGTTCATCGTCTATGGTGGTCAAAACTTTCCCACCTATCGCCCCGCTTATCGCGACACGTACTATCGCAGCCATGAATCGGGTGGCGGTGCAATTCAAGACGCCTTGACGCATTTGTTCAATGTCGGGCTGTGGCTCGTGGGGCCGATGGAAAAAATCGTCGTTGATGCGGACCACCAAGTGCTCGATGGTGTTCAAGTCGAGGATACGGTTCATGCCCTAGCTCGGCATCAAGACGGAGTCATGGCCAGCTACGTGCTGAATCAACATCAGCCAGCCAACGAGACGACCATAACGGTCGTCTGTGAACGAGGGCAATTGCGCTTTGAAAACCATCGGCAACGTTGGCGAGTTTGCACGACACCCGATGCCGCTTGGCAGGATTTTCTCTTGCCCGCCCCTTTGGTTCGAGACGCATTGTTTATTCGTCAGGCGGATTCGTTTTTGGATGCTATCGAAGGCAAGGCCGCACCTCTGTGTGACTTGCGCGATGGGCTGCAAACGATGCGCGCCAATGTCGCAGCAATTGCAAGCTGGCGGGCTGGACAGTGGCAATCGATCGACAATCAATGCAAGGGATGATGATGTCCGAAAAAAACAATCTCTTTGACCTTAGCGGCTCGACTATCCTGCTAACAGGCGGCACCGGCCATTTGGGCCGCGAGTTGGCTCACGGGCTGGCCCATGCCGGGGCGAGGTTGGTCGTCAGCAGTCGAAAGCTAGCTGCGGCGGAGTCGCTTGCCGACGAGCTAGCCTCACCAACCGGAGCGCGCCATGTTGCAACCCAGATTGATCATATAGATCATGACTCGCTGCAACAGGGCTTCGAGCGAGCGGTCGCTGAAGTGGGAGCGCTCGATGTATTGATTGCCAATGGGCACCAAGGCAATGCGGCGGATTGGAAATCGGTGACCGCCGATGAGTTCAATCTCCAGCTACAAAATGCGACAGGATATTTCATGCTAGCGCGGCTGCTGCGCGACCACCTCGTGTCTCGCTCAGCCAGCGGCAGCGTTATTTTCCTGGGTTCAATGTATGGCCTCGTGGGCTCGTACCCCGATGCCTACGCCGGAATTAGGCCAGCTAGCCCAGTGGCCTATCATGCGCTCAAAGGGGGAGTCATTCAGATGACGCGGCACTTGGCTGTCTATTGGGCCCCTGACAATGTGCGCGTAAATTGTCTGTCACCAGGGCCGTTCCCGGCACAGACGCCCGCTAATGATGAGCTGGCTGAAAGGCTGACGCAGTATTCGCCGCTGGGCAGGATGGGGCTCGCGGAAGAACTGGTCGGTCCAGCCATTTTTTTGGCCAGCCAAGCTTCGAGCTATGTTACCGGACACAATCTAGTCGTCGATGGAGGATGGACCGCGTGGTAAACAAATTGGAGGCAACTAGATGATCATTGACGTGCATAGCCATGTTTGGGAATTTCCAGCTCACTTCGACGAACAGTTTCGGCAACAGGCTGCTCGTGCCCGTGGCGGCGACGAGGTCGATCTGACCGTTCGCTTTGAAGATTACCAAGCGACTGCGCCCAGCGACGTTACCACCATTGTCTTCGGAGGCAAGGCGCGGCGCTCGGGGTTATGGGTAGACGATCAAACCGTTGCCAATTACGTGGCTCAACATCCGGACCGACTGATCGGATTTTTGTCGGTCGATCCCACGCAACCCGGCTGGATGGAGGAACTCCAATATGGACACCGTGCGCTGGGGCTGCGAGGTGTGAAGCTGCTGCCTATGTACGCTGGGTTTTCACCCGATAGTGAAGCGTTAGAACCGTTCTGGCAATACACGTCCGAGCACGGACTACCGGTCTTGTTGCACACCGGTACAACATTTATCTCACAGGCTCCGATCGAACACACATTGCCGCGGCGTTTGGACCGAGTGGCCATGCAATTCCCCGAGCAACGCATGATTTTGGCTCACCTGGGGCATCCGTACGAGGGGGAGTGCGTGGCGATCATTCGCAAGCACAAACACGTTTACGCGGATGTTTCCGCGCTCCACTATCGCCCGTTTCAACTCTACCATGCGGTGATGCTAGTTCCAGAATATGGAGTGTGGGACAAGTTGATGTTCGGCACCGATTACCCCTTCACCAATGTCACTGATTCCATTGCGGGACTGTTTAATTTGAACGCGATGTTAGCTGGCACGGCCCTCCCGCGGCTCAACGAGCAGTCGCTGCAGGACATGATTCATCGCGACTCTTTGAAGCTACTAAACCTTTAATCGCCAATGTGGCCCGACGCTCCAATGTGGCCCGACGCTCTGCCGTCGGTTTAGGAAATTAAGCATGGCAACAGTCGCCTCCGTGGCCGAATGTCTTGGCGACTTCCGCTACGATAGAAGTGCAACGTGGAATGTCACGAGCTGCTAAATACTTGGTTCTCGCTTTTCCCCTCTGAAGGAATTCAAATTGAACAAACGTTTGCGTGTGCGGCCGGAGGGTGGTGTGTTGAAGAGTCGTGGTGCGCTAGAGAGGGCGTGGGCTGCGGGGCTGGCATTGATGGCAGTCCTAGTGTTGGGCTCGGCGAGCGTGGCGCACGCGCAGTTGTCGGTGCTGTCCGAAGGGAACCGACAATCGCAGTGGAAGGCGTCACAGATGGAGTCGCTGCAGCAGCAGTTGGCTGCTCCCGATGTCCCCGACGCTTTGAAGAGCGAATTGCAATCGCAGCTCAAGTGGCTAGAGGCCTGGACCCCGGGCGGCCTGGGCGAAAAGCCGCTATGGAAAGGGGAGCCCGAGCCGCAACGCTGGGAGGAGCCATCGCTCGACCCGGCCGGGCTGGCGGGCGAACTGCGTGAGCGACTGCTCGGTACCGACGCGACCCCGACGGCTGATGATACCGAAGAGCTGAAGGCCTTGTTGGCGCAGCACCCCGAGGATCTCGGGGTCCGGCAATTGCACCTGCATTGGCTCGATCAGCCTCAGTATCGCAAGCTCTATTCGCAGGAGATCGCCGAGGCGGCCGCAAAGGTGCTGTCGCTGCTCAGCAGCCAGGCTGAACCGGACCCGCAAACCGAGCGGGCGCGAATCTTCTGTTTGTATCGGCTTGGGCATGCACTGGTGTACCGAGAGCTACCAGAGACGCTTGCCCAGCAGCCCATGGATGAGAAGCTGAGAGAGCGGAACGCGGCCGAACTGGTGGGAGCCTACCGCGAGCTGAAGGAGATGGTTCCCGACTATCGCCCCGAGTTCGTCTTGCTGGATGCACGAATGTTGCGCCGCGATCATTGGAACGGACGCGCGCTGGTGCTGTTGGAAGATTTCGGCGAACAGATTTCGCCGCAATGGTTTTTGAAGAAACGTCGCGACATTCTTCGCGAATTGGGGTGGGACGGTCCAGCTCAGGAAGCCGCTGCGGTCTACGCGGCCAAGTTTCCTGAGGCGGTCGCTAGGGAGGCTGCGGCGAAGTAGCCTAATTTAACGGGCAGGAGTGCCCGTTCTACTTTATAACGGGCAGGAGTGCCGGTTCTACTTTATGAAGTAGCTGAATTTAACGGGCAAGAGTACCCGTTCTACTTTATAACGGGCAGGAGTG
>CAKQNH010000474.1 GCA_934255105.1 uncultured Pirellulaceae bacterium | reverse complement strand
CGGCGACTCTAGTAGCGCGAAGCCGAAGGGCTGCCCGGTGGTCTGGGCGATATTGCGCCATTCTTTGCGTAAAAAGCCTTTGAACTCCGAGTTCCACGGGTCGCCGCCGCCCGGCCGCAGGCCCCCCATGGTGATCGAGAATTCGATCCCTTCGGCTTCGCAGAACGACTCTACTTCCTCGACGGTGGGCGAGATGCCCCAGCACCAGGAGCACATCGGATCGCCAATGTAACGGACGGCCCAGCCATTCCGCGCATTGGACGCAGCAGGCGCGGCGGATTCGACGGGCTCGTCCAGGTCGGGTACCAGGCAGGCACCGGTGACGGGATCGCACTTTATCATCGTCGTATTCTCCTAAGGCTTATTTGTTTAAACAGATTCGCTTCCACTTGTTGCCGAACGCGTTGTAGACACCGTTGCCTAAGACTAGGCCCACCCTTTGCCGCAGCCGTGAGAGCTACCATCCCCCAAGGTAATGATCGTGTCGCAGTTGTTGCTGTTATACGCTTCAACGCCATCCATCACATGCTTGTCGGTGGCTGCTCGTCCTGCTCCTTGTTTTTGACTGTACATGCCGTATCCTACGTGGGTTGTTTCCGTTTGTCACGTAACTGCAAGAGAAGCACTCATGGAAAACGCAATGAAACGTGCCGGCGAAGGTCCATCCGTGTGGGTTGTCGGCGATTTGTATACGATCAAGGCAAGTGGCGCGGAAACAGGCGGTGCCTTTACATTAATCGAGGTTTCAGTGCCTCCCGGTTCGGGGCCGCCGCCTCACGTGCATCACCGCGAAGATGAAGCCTTCTACATCATCCAAGGACAATTCGAAGTGCACGTTGATAGCGATGTGCTGACCGCAGGTCCCGGTGATTGGGTGACTCTCGCTAAAGAGTCGCTGCACTACTTTAGGAATACCGGAGCGGACATTGGTCGAATATTGATTATGGCCACACCCGCTGGGCTCGATGACTTCTTTCTCGAAGCAGGTCGAGCAGCCACCGACACATCGCTTGAATCTGCCACCGTAACCGCAGAAGACAAACAGCGCCTGATCGACATTTCGCCTAAGTATGGCATCGACATCAAAGTCCCTCGGGAGTCGTAATTCCAGGTAGACGCTGTTGGAGTTCGAGTGCCAACAGAGTCCTTTTCCAGACACGCACAAACTATGCCCAAAGCACTTTCCGTCGACCTGATTCGTCTCGCGCGTTTCGCCAACACGCTGCTGCTTTTTCTGCCGGTGTTGTTTTTTGCAGCCGGCTATTACATTTCGTTTTACTTCCATATTCTCACGGTGGCGTCCCTGTTTCTCCTTGTGGTGAATTTTTCCTATAGGCATGTTCAGAAAGATCACGCCCTGTTGAGAAATTTCGGCATCCTTGGACAGGGCCGCTACCTGATCGAAAGCCTCGGCCCTGAATTTCGCCAGTATCTTTTTCTCAACGACCGCGAAGAACGCCCCTTTAATCGCACGGAGCGCAGCGAAGTATACCGCAAGGCAAAAAACGTCGATTCCTCCGACTCCTTTGGCACGTTGCTCGACTACGGTGCCACCGAGATCAAGCTGCGCCACTCCATGTTTCCAACCCGAGAGGGAGGCGTTCGGCATTTCGCGTCACCTTTGGTAATCGCAGCGGGGTGACACGCCCCTACACTTTGAAGAACCCAATGCTCGTCAGCGCGATGAGCTTCGGCTCGCTCGGACAAAACGCTATTCGCGCTATCGCACGCGGAGCGGCCCGAGCCGGCATTCCCATGAACACCGGTGAGGGTGGCTACCCCAAGTATCACCTCATGGAAGGTGCGGATGTCATCTTCCAGATCGGCACCGCAAAATTCGGCGTTCGGAATTCCGCTGGCGACCTCGACGAAGCAGCGCTGTGTGAACTTGCCAGCCACGAGCAGATTCGCATGATCGAATCTTCCTGCGCCGGAAACAATCCCTGTCACTGCGCCGCATGTTCGCTCGTGCAGACGACCAAGGTCGCTCGGATGCCCCCTGATTCGGCTGGGCCCTTGATGAATCAGGGAGATCGTTTACAGCTCATTTCTCTAAAGTGGACAATAAAAAATGCTGATCAAAAAAATTGAATTTGAAGGGTCTCAGGGTGTCTCATTGGCAGCCAGGCTTGATATGCCCACAGCGCAACCTCGCGCGTTCGCCATCTTTGCCCACTGTTTCACCTGTTCCAAAGATATCCACGCAGCTTCGCGCATCGCCGCCGCACTGTCCGCCAAGGGGATCGCCGTGCTGCGGTTTGATTTCACCGGCTTGGGCCATAGCGAAGGCGAGTTTGCCAACACGAATTTCTCATCCAACATCCAGGACTTGATAAAGGCCGCGGACTGGCTGCGTGAACATCACTCGCCCCCTTCGCTCTTGATCGGTCACAGCCTGGGCGGTGCCGCCGTGCTGGCGGCGGCCGCAGAGATCGATGAAGTGGTCGGCGTGGCGACTATCGGTGCGCCATTTGATCCCCAACATGTGTCCCATTTATTCGAAGAGCATCGCGACGAAATTGAGCAAGCCGGAATGGCGGAGGTCAAGTTGGCGGGTCGCAAGTTCACGATCCAGCGGCAGTTCCTTGAGGACCTGAACGCTCACGCCATGGCGGACAAGATCGGCTCCCTGCGTCGGGCTTTGATCGTATTCCATGCTCCGCTGGATAACGTGGTGGGAATCGACAACGCGGCGCACATTTTCGAGGCGGCAAAACATCCCAAGAGCTTCGTTTCGTTGGATGACGCCGATCATTTGCTGACACGCGAGCCAGACTCGCAGTACGTGGCGGAAGTGCTGAGCGCCTGGGCGGGGCGGTATCTGCCAGACGAGACTCCCGATGCGAGCGATGAGCCATCCGACCAACGAGTGGTTGTTTCCGAAACCGACGGCGGAAAGTTTACGAACCGAGTCACGGTTGGCCGCCACGAGTTGCTGGCCGACGAACCGGTGGGCGTTGGAGGCGACGACCTGGGCCCCGGACCGTACGAGTACCTGCTGGCCAGCCTGGGAGCCTGCACGTCGATGACATTGCGAATGTATGCCCAGCGCAAGGGAATTCCGCTGGAGCACGTCAAGGTGTCGCTCGAACATTCGCGTATCCACGCAGAGGATTGCGAAGACTGCGAAACCAAGGACGGCCGCATTGACCGTATTGACAAGACGATCGAATTGCTTGGAGAACTCGATGACGCTCAACGCACTCGCCTGATGGAAATCGCCGACCGCTGCCCCGTCCATCGCACCCTGCAATCTGAAATCATCATCCACAGCACCAATCTCAAGGAATCTCATGATGAACAAATTAGCGAATAAAATTGCGTTGATCGTCGGCGCGGGTAGCGGCATAGGCCGGGCCATTGCTGAACTCTATCAGACCGAAGGTGCGACTGTGGCTCTGGCGGATCTTAACGAAGAATCCTGCACGGCAACAATCCGAGGTGAGAGTAGTACCTACCGCATTGACGTCACCTCGAGTGAGTCGGTCCAGGCCGTGGTCCAGGCCGTTATCGCGCGATACGGGCGCATCGACATTCTGGTGAATAGCGCCGGCATATTGAACGAATGCTCGATACTGGAAATGTCGCCGAAAACTTTTGATGACATGCTGGCGGTGAACCTGCGCGGGATATTTCTGACGTGCCGCTACGTTGCACCACATATGGTGGAGCAAAAGGCTGGACGGATCATTAATATTGCATCTCAGTTGGCGCTGAAAGGGGGCGTGGGTATGGCGCATTACACGGCGGCCAAAGCGGGCGTCCTGGGCCTGACCAAATCGTTGGCGCTGGAACTGGCACCGCACAATGTGCTCAGCAATGTGATCGCTCCCGGCCCTATCATGACGCCGATGCTAGGCGAAGTGAGCGAGGACTGGGTTAAAGAGAAAGAAGCGGCATTGCCTCTGGGACGCTTTGGCACCGTTGAAGAAGTTGCTCCAACAGCGCTGCTGCTGGCGTCCTCCCCAGACGGCGACCTGTACTTGGGGCAGACCCTGGGGCCTAATAGTGGTGACGTGATGTAAGCCGGCATCTCCGCCTGGGAAGGCTGTCTGAGTCGCGAGCGAATCGACGAATTCGCCCGCTCCATGACTCTAGAGTTGGGTAAACTCACCATTCTCAACTGACGCACGACAGATTGGACTTGACCTGCCGATACATTACATGTAAACTATTGCTACCGCGTAACCGAAGAATCAAAAGTGTCATCCGCAGCGCTTTGTCAACAGCTCAAAAAGAGGGGACCATTCGCTTCGCTCGAACAGACCTCACCAGGAACGCACTTGCAAGAGAATCTCGACGATCCGATTCACTCGTTGCTGGGCCATGTGTCCAGTTCGGATCTGAAAGCACCTAACAATATTCTTCGAACCGACTCGCGCGGGAATTGATGGCTAAGTTTTTTGGCCACATAGTTTGCGTTGTTTACGTTTAAATTACTCGAGTTAACCATAAGGGACCTGTAATGAACCCTCTCCGCCGAGACATGCTTTCTTTGACCGCCGCTGGCTTGATCCACGTTGCCGCCGATGCGTCCGCTACCGCCGCGACTGATGCAGTCAGCAACGATCTGTTGATCCGGCAGGCGGCCGAGCGTGGGCACACCGACATCGGTTGGCTGAACAGCTACCATTCGTTTTCGTTTGGCGGATACTATGACCAACGGCACATGGGTTTCCGCAGCCTGCGAGTGATCAACGATGACCGCATCGCCGCCG
>CAKQNH010000473.1 GCA_934255105.1 uncultured Pirellulaceae bacterium | reverse complement strand
GCCACTATTGATTCTGCTCTCTGTAAGCAGTTTGGGTCGAGCCCAGGATCGCGTCTATCCCAAGCGGGATGCGATGGCTTCGGGCAAGCTGGTTGAAATCACCCCCACCACGGTCAAGATCACCGTGCGCAGCAAGGACCAGACCTATGACATGGCCGATGTGCGCAAGATCACGTTTGACGGCGAACCCAATACGCTCGATCGCGTGCGCGAGAGCACGCTACTGGGGCAGTATGAGCAGGCGTTGGACGAGGTAAAGAAGATCTCAACAGATGGAATCAAAAATCCGTTGATCAAGCAGGATATCGATTTCTATCGCTTCTACTGCATGGGCAAGCTAGCACTGTCTGGCAAGGCCGACAAGACGACTGCGATCAAGGGACTATTGGCTGTGGCCAGCGCTAACCCTCGCACTCACCATCTTTACGAATTGAGCGAGCTACTGGGACAATTGGCACTCGCCATCGGGCAGCCCGATCAAGCCTTGCGGTACTTCAACGTCTTGCTGTCGGCGGGCAGTCCCGACATTAAAGCCACGGGCGTCTATCACCTGGGGCTGGTTGAACTAGCCCAGGGCAAAGTGGAGGAGGCCAAAGTCCGTTTCCAACAACTGGCTGGAGCCACCAGCGTTAGCCCCGAAATGGGACGCTTGAAAAGTTTAGCCGAAGTCGGCTTGGCAGTCAGCGAACAGATGTTGGGCAATACAGAGCAAGCTCTGGAGAAGCTCGATAGCATGGTCCAGCAATACGATTCGACCGATCAGGAACTTTTTGCGCGGATCAACAATGCCAAAGGGGCGTGCTACACGGCCTTAGGAAAAACCAACCAAGCGTTATTAAGTTATCTACAAACCGACCTGCTTTTCTTCACCGATGCCGAAGCGCATGCGGAGGCGCTGTATCATTTAACGAAACTGTGGCCTCAAGCAGGACAGCCCGCGCGGGCGGCCGATGCCAAAGAACGCCTGACAACTCAATACCCTTCCAGCTCTTGGGCCAACAAAGAATAAAATCGTGTACCACTTCTCGCCATCGAATCGGAGTAGCAGTATGAAGGACTCGTCTGGTCAAGGAAACTTGGTCGGTGACATCAACACTAGTCAGTCGCCGCTACCGCTGCCGCTGCCCTGCGGGCTTAATTGCCTACCGTGGAAGCTGGCCGCACTGGCGATGCTGGGCATATGCCTATTTGCAGCCCTGCCCCACATCGCTCTGGCTCAGGACGACGCAGACTTGGCGGAAGAAATGGGTGCTGCGGCGGCAGTGGATCCTGCTGCTGCCGCCGCTCCCGCCGCTGCTGCGGCAGGGGACGCAGCAGCGGTTCCTGCGGCACCGGCAGCCGGCGGCGAGGACACTGGGCCCAAAGCGCCTA
Organism: uncultured Pirellulaceae bacterium; assembly: GCA_934255105.1. Taxonomy (GTDB): domain Bacteria; phylum Planctomycetota; class Planctomycetia; order Pirellulales; family Pirellulaceae; genus Aureliella. Next base: position 3,365 of record CAKQNH010000473.1, on the reverse strand, counting down.
CCAACCTGCTCGCCTGGACGTTTCAAGCCTTGGGGATCTGGTACACGGCGCTATTTCTAGCCCTGTCGATCACGCTGCTGACGTTGGTCGTCATGAATATCATCGCCGCCCGCCGCGACAACGTCTGTCCACCCGATCTGGTCGAGGGGGTCGAGCAGAACTTGGTGGCGGGTAATCCTCAAGCAGCCGCAGAGATGCTTCGCACCGATGATTCTTTCCTAGGCCAAGTTGTGGCGGCGGGTCTGGCTAAGCTCGAGCGTGGCTACCCAGAGGCGGTCGAAGCCATGCAGGAGGTGGGCGAAGAGGAGACCATGAAGATGGAACACAACCTGAGCTATCTGGCACTCATCGGCAGCATCAGTCCCATGATTGGCCTGTTCGGAACGGTGGACGGCATGATTCGCGCGTTTCGCACCATCGCTACCTCAGGCACAACTCCCAAGCCAGGCGAATTGGCGGGTGACATCTCGACCGCTCTGTTCACGACTTTGGCCGGTTTGGCGATCGCCATTCCAGCCATCGCGATCTACAACATTTTGCGCAACAAAGTCCAACGTTTGACGATGCAAGTCGGCATCACCAGCGAAGAATTGCTGGACCGCTTTAGGAAGTAAATCACTATGCGTATCAAACGAGAGGGTGCACCGCAGGCCGAAGCCGATCTGACGCCGATGATCGACATGACGTTTCAGCTCATCGCGTTCTTCATGGTGCTGATCAACTTTTCACAGAGCGAGCAGAATGACAAGGTGGTGCTACCCACCAGCGAGTTGGCTAGGCCGGTGGACGCTCCTATCGAATTCCCGATCATTGTGCATATGACCGATACGGGCTCGGTGGTCATTGGGGGCAACGAAATTTCCCTGGAGATGCTCCGCAGCCGCTTGGCCCCCGAACTGTCGCTGCTCAAGCTGCAAAACAAGACGGCCAAGGATGCGAACATCATCATCCGTGGCCATCGCAGCGTGGCCGGCGGCCGAGTACAAGATCTTATAAGCAAGTGCCAAGAGTTGGGTTTTGAGAAATTCGCCTTGCGCGTCAAAGAGGAAATCTAATGAAGTTTCGTCATAAGGATAATGGACAGGACAACACCCAACTGTCGATGACATCGATGATCGACATCGTCTTTTTGTTGCTAGTCTTTTTCGTGATGACCTTTAAGATCAGCGCTCAAGAGGGGGACTTCAATGTCAAGATGCCCCTGCAAGGCGATGGCGCGGCGGCCGACAACACGCAGCTACCGCTCAAGCTGCGATTGATGGCCGACGGCGCGGGCAACCTGCAGCAGATCGTACTCAACGACAGCCAGTCCTTCGGCACCGACTGGAGTCAAGTCCGCGCCTATATTGTGCAGCTCGTCGGCGGCCAATCTGGCCCGGCCGCAGACGATGGCCCTGAAGTCGAGCTCGATCTAGATTACAATCTGCACTATGTCCACGTCATCGAGGCTATCACAGCCGTCACCGGCTATCGCAGCGGCAACGATATCGTGCATTTGGTCGACCGCATCAAATTCGCCAAACAGCGAAATTAGCCGCCCGCTCGGTCACTGTCTAGCTTAGTCTGCTGCGGGTATAGGACAGGAAGATAGGACAGCTCCTGCTATTTTCCTGTCCCGAAATTTTCCTGTCGCAAAGTTCCAATAGCAAATTAGGGAGCATCGAACGCTGGGATGGCAGGGTGCTTAGCTGCAAAACTTCTTCACCAGCGAGGCAAGCTCGCTGGGGTCGCGCGAAGTTGTGGGGTATAAACGGGCAGGAGTGCCCGTTCTACCTTGGGCTAATATGAAGTTAGTATCGCTGCGAATGAAAACGCTTGCCTTTATGCAGCAGAGGCGGAGCCGGGAACATCCACGGGAGCGGGCGCGTGTTGAGCCTTAGCTGCTCGGGGCGATTTTCGCGACAACCAGCTTACGAGCCTGGAAGGCCAACCTCGCATGTCATCGACGATGCTGTAGACCACTGGAATCACAACCAGTGTTAGTAGGGTCGAGGCCAACATGCCACCCACCACACAAGCACCCATGGGGGCGCGCGACTCGGCACCGTCGCCCAGCCCTATCGCGATGGGAATCATGCCCGCGACGGTAGACAGCGTAGTCATTAAAATCGGCCGCAGTCGCGTCGGACCGGCTTTGCGCAATGCATCATCTTTGGCCATGCCTCGCGAGCGGAGCAAATTGGTGTAGTCCACCAATAGAATCGCATTCTTGGTCACCAACCCCATCAGCATGATCATGCCAATCAAACTGAAAATGTTCAGCGTCCGCCCGGTCAAGTACAGCCCGCCCAAGGCACCGCCGATCGATAGCGGCAGCGACAACATAATAGTGAAGGGATGCAAATAGCTTTCGAACTGAGCAGCCAAAATCATGTAGGTCAGCAGCACGGCCAGCAGCATGGCAAAAATGATGCTGGCAAACGATTCGGCCATCATGTCTGCCGTGCCGGTAAACACGGTCCGCACACCCTCGGGGATGCCGATGCCTGCGGCTACATGTTCCACTTGGGTGATGGCTTCGCCCAGCGGCTTGCCACTCTCCAAGTTGGCCATCACGGTGACTTGACGTCGACGATCCTGACGCTCAATACTGACTGGTCCGAAGGTGTTCTCCACGCTGGCCAACGAGCGCAGGTCGGTCAGCCCGCCACCTTTCATTCGCACCGGTAGAGTTTGCAGAGCATGGGCATGTTCGCGATCGTTGCCCACCAACCGCACGCGGACATCGATATTTTTTCCATTCTCTTCGAAGCTGGAGACCTTCTGGCCACCCACCAACTGACTGATAGCCTTGCCTAGATCCTCGACGTCGACATGCAAGTCCGCTGCGCGATCGCGGTCGATGTTGACCGACAACTCGGGCTTGCCTGAGACGCTGGTCGTATTGACGTCGACAAACCCAGGCGTTTGCTCCAATTGCCGGACAATTTTGTCAGCTACTTCATTCATTAGTCCTAGGTCATCGCCGCGCAGATTGTATTGCACCGGGGCGGAGCGCATGCCGGCACCACCTATGCGTGCAATGGCATCGACGCTGGTCCGCAGGTGGCTGTAGCGGGCCATCAAGTCGCGGGCCATCTTCATGACTTCAAACTGTGACACGTCGCGCTCGCCTTTGTCGACCAATCGCACGACCACCGCTGCAACCGTTGACTGACCTTCGTACTGGCCACCTACCGTAGTGTAAATATCTTTCACAGCCGGAAGCGTGACGACCAGTTTCTCGATTTCGTGTGCGAGTCTACTGGTGGTTTCGATCGACGATCCCACCGGCGCTTCGGCTTGGATTTGAAACTGCCCTTCGTCGGCGACAGGCGTGAATTCCTGACCGATGAAGGGAAGCAACATCGTGCTACCGATAAAGG
>CAKQNH010000472.1 GCA_934255105.1 uncultured Pirellulaceae bacterium | reverse complement strand
GCAGATTGTTCCGCGTGTTTGCCTTCCGCGAACTCTTCAATGGCGCTTGGTCAACTCGACTTGCTCGAAGCCGTCGGTTGCAAGAAATGCGATCCGCTTACCGCAAAGTAAGTGCTCTGTCATCGTAAATTCTCCTGATGGTGGTTTTGAAAGCTGCTTTTTAGATACTAAATAATCCGCTTTGGCACCCAGCGAGCTGAGCGTTCCTGAAAACTCCTGGAACTTTTTTTTTTGGACCGCAGAGATTGGATATCGATTCTCCCACATCGTTCAGACCTTGGAATTCGGGAGGTGTCTGCGAATCCCATACCAATTTATCTATTTGCGAACTCTTCCGAAAACGAGTGAAGAAACGGGAATTGCTCCAGCTTGAAATTTGGAATGCATTTTGCACGTTGTGTATCCAACACTCGCTTGAATGAGTAAAGGCCATTGATGATTAGTGAGTCACCCAATACAAAACTTGCAAAAGAAAATGCACCATCGTGCGATTCGGATTTGGATAACAACTCCGACGAACCGAAGAAGGCCTCACAGCAGATCATGCGGCATGAACTGAAGGAGGCGTTGACGGCACTTGAGCGTCCGTCGGGTCGGCTTTTCTTCTCTGGTTTATCAGCAGGATTGGAGATCGGGTTCAGTTTGTTTCTGATGGCTGCGATGCAGACACTGGTGCAGAACGATCTGCCCCATTCAGTTTCGACATTATTGGTCGCAAACATGTATTCGTTCGGATTCATCCTGGTGATTTTGGGACGCTCGGAACTCTTTACCGAGCAAACAAGTCTGGCAGTGCTACCCGTCTTGAGCGGACGGGCGACCGTAAGGGGGTTGCTGCGATTATGGGCGATCGTCTATGTGGCAAACATCATCGGCGCAGCGGCATTTGCTGGATTGATCGCTTATATTGGTCCCTCGCTCGGAGTGATCGATCGGCAAGTCTTTACTGGAATCGCGCAGAACATGGTCGAGCATCCACCGCAAACAATTTTGCTCAGTGGTGTCTTGGCCGGATGGTTGATGGGCTTATTGTCATGGCTGGTCGCGGCAGGACGCGATACGATCAGTCAAATCGTGATCGTATGGCTTGTCACGACGGCGATCGGAATCGGACACCTGCACCATAGCATTGTCGGAACGGTTGAAGTTCTCGCTGGCGTATTTAGTTCTAGTGCCACAACGTGGGGCGATTTCGGTCATTTTCTGCTTTGGGCCACGCTTGGCAACGCCATTGGCGGCCCGGTCTTTCTAGCTTTGCTGAAACACACCCATGCGCGTGCCGACGATCAGCGCGTGACGACAATCTAAATACCACCTTGGTCCCATGCTTTAGAGAGACATCGATCACCCTCGGCACCAAAGCGACATTCAAACCCCTTGGAAGACACCGCCCACCAACAACTCCGTGATTGCGGTCGTCGCTCATTGTCTGGCATGGCATGCCACATCAACGGAACGACAGCGAGATTGTCAGGAACGTTGCAGTCGTATTTCTTAAAGCAAGTTTTTCTTAAAGCAAATTGCTCAAGAGACTATTCGGCGTGTTGATGGTATTCATCAAATCGTCAATGATATCGTGGTACTAAACGAGGTGTCGCGGTGTCATGGATGCTTCATTGCTCGTGAGTCAGCCAACGTGGCTGGCGATCGACCGCCTCGGATGAAACAGGTATACACACGGAGCGAAGGGTGATCGGGTGTAACTACCGGTTTACTGCTAGTATCGACGTGGGATTTGTCGATGCCTGAGTATTTGTCGCAGCAGATCCATCGAAACTGGCTTGAGGTGATACAGATCAACTCCCGCCGCCTCGGCTTCCGCTCGCAATTGATCGTCATCGTATCCAGTCAAGGCAACTAGTAGCGAGTGCTGACAGTGGTCAAGCTGGCGAATCTCCTTAGCCAATTCCAGTCCGCTCATTCCAGGCAAACCGAGATCGAGCAAAACGATCTCTGGAATGAAGTTCACTAACACTGATAGTGCGCTCGCTCCATCGGAAGCAGTTCGCAGTTCGTGCCCGCCCAGTTTTTCGAGTAGAGCGGTCAGCATGTATACATTACTTCGTTGGTCGTCAACGATCAGAATTCGTGCGGGCAACAGCGGTTCGACCGATCGGTCGTGGGCTTGATTCGAAAACTGTGGTTCACAACTCGGAAGCCTCACCACGAATTCGCTTCCCTTGCCCTCTCCCCCACTGGTTGCCCAAGCGGAGCCGCCATGCATTTGGACCAGTGTGCGGACTAATCCCAATCCGATCCCCAGTCCTCCATCGGAATGAGCCAACGAGACGGCGGTTCGCCCAGGGTGGGCTTTCGACGCATACAAGCCGAAGTCCCAGGGCGGACGCCGGATCGGCTGGCTCATGCCGCAACGACGTATATGGTGAAACTGCGAGCGGGAGGCTGCCAGCTAATCAAGTTCGCAACGTTTTTGTAGAATGGTTCTATTCTATCGTAATAACTTTCCTTCTTTCACATCGGGGGCCGCGTGATGAAGCAAGACTCAAAGCTAGGCCCGTCAGCCACGCGTTTTCCCATTGTTGGTATCGGTTCATCTGCTGGTGGATTTGATGCGATACGACGACTTCTCGAAGCCATGCCAGACCATCCGGGCGTCGCCCTGGTCATCATTCAGCACTTGGCACCCGACAAACCCAGCCTTGCGCCTGAGCTACTGGCGCGGTACACAAAAATGGAAGTTCGGCAGGTTGATGATCAGCCCGTCGTTGAGCCGGATCATGTGTATGTCATCCCACCCGGAAAATTCCTGAGCATCGTCAATGGTAAATTGCAACTGACGCAGATGAGTGGCCCGCGTCACCCTCCCGTGAGTATCGACTATTTCCTCCGAGCATTGGCCAAGGATCAGCGTCAGCGCGCTGTAGGCGTGATCTTGTCCGGCACTGGCAGCGATGGAACGCTCGGTGTCAAAGCGATCAAGGAAGCGGGCGGGCTGGTTCTGGTCCAAGAAGTGAGCACTGCCGAACACGGCGGTATGCCCGAGCAGGCGATTCGGTCGGGAGTCGTCGATCAAGTGCTCCCCCCCGAGGATATTCCCGAAGCGCTGATCCGTTTTGCCAAACATGACTATATCTGCAATGATGCAGTCGGCTCAGAATCCGAAGCCGACAGCAGCCAATCGGGCGTAAGGTTCGGTGGTGACACAACGGATGTTGGCGTCCAAACCGTTGCATCAAGCGATGTCGACGAACCGTCACCCGCTGGGCTCGACGCAATCGTCACGCTGTTGCGAAGAAGCGGGAATCGCGACTTTCGCAACTACAAAGATGCTACGCTGCTGCGCCGCACACGCCGCCGCATGTGCTTGCACCATATTGACAAGATCGAGGACTATCTTGCTTATCTGAAAGAGAACCCCGCCGAAATCAAATCGCTGGCGAGCGACCTGCTAATCAGCATTACCGACTTTTTTCGAGATCCCGAAGCATGGAGTGCATTGGCCAGCCAAGTGATTCCAGATATCGTTGAAAAGAAGTCGGCAGAAGAAGCGGTGCGAGTTTGGGTGGCTGGTTGTGCGACCGGTGAGGAAGCCTACACGATCGCTATGTTGATGCTGGAAGAGATCGGCAAACAGAAGAAAACGAATCGATTACAAGTCTTTGCTTCCGATATCGACAAACGAGCGCTTGAAGAAGCTCGCGCCGGCAGGTATCCGGTCAGCATCGTGGCCGATGTCTCGGCTGAGCGGATTCAGAGGTTCTTCAAATTGGAAGATGGCGATCTTCACTTTCAAGTCAAAAAGCCGCTGCGGGAAACCATTGTCTTCGCTGAGCAAAACCTTCTCGCTGATCCGCCGTTTTCACATCTCGATTTGATCCTCTGTCGCAACGTTCTGATTTACTTGAATCCGGACACGCAGCAGAAGTTGATCGGGCTGTTTCACTTTGCCTTGCGACAACAGGGATACCTGATGTTGGGAACGGCCGAGACGATCGGCAGGCAAGACGAATTGTTCGAGACGTTAGACAAGCGATCGCGGATCTACCGCAGCATGGGGCCGCCGCGCCACGATCGCTTGGCTTTCCCCGCGACATTGGGCTCGCTCCCGCGAGCTAGCAATTTCGCGGAACTAGCATTGCCTCGACGTGATCAACACGTTTCGCATCTGGCTCAAGAAATGCTGATCGACATGATGGCACCTCGGGCCATACTCGTGGATCGCCACTGGCGAATGCTTTACATCAGTGGCGACGTCAATCCGTACATTCTGTATAAACCTGGCGTTCCCAACGAAAATTTGCTTAGCAAGGTTCGGGAAGGCTTGCGCAGCAAACTACGTGGTGCGGTTCACAAAGCATTGGAAGAGAAGTCCAGCGTTAGCATTCGATGCCACGTACATAGAGACGGTGCGACCTATCCCGTTCGTGTCGAAGTTCGCTATGTGACCGATCGCAAGCACCAGGAAGCATTCGCGCTCATTGTTTTCGACGAGTTAGAAAGTCCTCCTTCGGCAGGAAACTGGCCAGCCAACGCGACGAGCAGCGATCAAGCCACCCTCGCAACCAACATTCAAAGCTCGGAGGTGTCGGAGGGCTTCGCCGGGATAGATGTCGACGAAAATTCGATTATCCGTCAATTGGAAGAGGAACTTTCGGCGACCAAGGACGATTTGCAAATCACGGTTGAGCAGTTTGAAGCTTCCAAAGAAGAGTTCAAGGCCAGCAACGAAGAAGTGATGAGCATCAACGAGGAGCTCCAAAGCACCAACGAAGAACTGGAA
>CAKQNH010000471.1 GCA_934255105.1 uncultured Pirellulaceae bacterium | reverse complement strand
CTGTCTGTGAGTTCTTTACCTGTGAGTTCTTTACCCGTGAGTTCTTTACCTGTGAGTTCTGTTGCCAAGCGCTCTGGTGCCGAGCGCTGGGTGGGGACGCGAGCGGCGCGCTGAGGTGCAAAGCCGACGTGTCGAATGTTGGCTGGATCACGCCCTGCGACTCGTCGCTCCAGCGTGGCTTGCACGCGCCGCAAGCGATCGAGCGTTAGTTGCAGTGTTGCGGATTGTGGTGGATCTGCCATGGTGGGATGAGCATCAAGGCGCGAGGATGATATCGATGGGTTGGGCTGGTCCATAGCTGGACCGCAGCCACTGCTCGGCAGCTTGGCGGATCGGCAGCGGTGGTAGCCCAGCGGGGACGGTTATGTAAACTTGCGTTCGGTCGCCAGTGGCTGTCGCCCGCACTTCCCCCACGCCATCGAAGTGGCTTATTAAATGTGAGTGCAGGTTGACCTCTAAGCTTATAAGTTGCTCGGGCGTAAGCGGCAAAGCAATCGGTGGGGCTGGCCGATCGATGGCAGTGGAGCTATCGCTGGCGGCCGGGTCAAGCAATTGGGTTGCATCCGCCTCTACGGCCTGAGTCGCACGAGCGGCAACCGTCGCGGTGGAGACGCCTGCAGGCATGTGCGCCAACTGGTCGAGTGGCAGGAACAACATCTCCCCGTCGATGAAGCTCAAGCCGTACAGACCACTATTGGGGTCGTTGCAGCAGGCCGATTGTTGACCACCCATATCGATCGGACATCCGGCAAACGGTAGGAAGCCCAAGTATCGAAATCCATATAGCCGCTTGCAACCCCGGTTATCGCGTCCAATGATCGATTCATAGAAGCCGATGGGGACATTCCGAGCTGGCACCGTGAAGCTGACTTCGGGCGCTGTTGATCTGCCACCGGCTGTAGGGACCACGTCTCCCACGGCAGACAGCAAGCTGGCGAAGGCTTTGGTATTCTCGTCGGTTTGGCTGTCGAGCTCTTGGCTGATCTCGGTTAGGTTCCAGCCATCCTCCAGCTTGATTCCCACATTGGCGATGCCCAGACCGCTGCGCACATCGATGGAATATTCTTCGCTGAAGTCGGGAAGGTATGCCAGGGAGATGCGCACCAAACCTGGCGCGATGCTTGTTTGGTTTTTCTCGACCGCCACTTCGGCCGGTTCAATTTTCAGATAGGGCTTGGGGCGATAGTAGCGAATGCCACGATCGTTCGGCCGGGGATTGGCGCGCACGATGACTCGCGGCGCGCAGCCGCTGAATAGCAAACTAGCCAATAGCAGCATCAGCACGTGAAAACTGATGCTATGAATGCCGACGCCATCGGGCGAGGGGAGCATTTTTTTTACAACTCGCGCAACCATGCTCCCGTCTCCTCAGTGGCAATGAATGAATGTACGCTTTATATTGCGAATACCGATTTTATCGGCATGGTGGCTTAGGCGTTTTCAATTCCAAGAGCGTGATTACGGTCGGGCGAAATGGGAAAACTATGCCGCCCATTTGGGCGCAACGGCCAGTCCGCTTGAGGTAGACCCGCATGTGTGTAAATCGAACGCGTTTCACGGTCGGCGTGGGCTGGGTGCTGTTCTGCTGGGTTGGGCTGTTAGTGGGCTGCCAGCCGCAGCGCAGTGCGCCCACCGCTGGGAAGCCGCTGCCTACCGAAGTTGAGGTTGCCCAGGCAATCAGCCGAGAGATCATTGCCCATCGCGTCTTCACGGGACATACGGCAGCGGTCAACTCGGTCGACATCCGCGCACGTGTCAGCGGTTATCTACTGCAGGCACCGCGCAGCGCGCAGGCTGCATCCAACGGGCTGGTGGCTAGTTTCCCGGTTGCTCCCATAGCTAGCAATTTGCTCCCCGAGCCACCTGCGGAGCGTTCTGTAAGCGTATCGGAAGGCCGGTTAGTCAATGCCGGAGATCTTCTATTCATCATCGATCCTGCTCCCTACCAATTGGCGCTGCAGCAAGCGCAAGGTGCGCTTGAGGCATTGCAGGCCAGGGCCAAGCAGGCGAACCAGAACTTTACTCGCACTGAGGAGCTCTTCCAGAAGAACGCCATTAGCCGCGCCGAGTACGATTCGGCCGTGGCTGCGGTATCCGAGATAAGTGGCCAAATGGAAGCCGCCAAATCTGCGTTGGCGCGCGCGGCCCTGGATCTAGAATACACGCGAGTTCAGGCCCCCATCGAAGGCATGCTTGGCCAGACCTTGGTGACTCCCGGAAATTTGGTGGTGGCTGACACAACCAGTCTGACAAGCGTCGTTTCGGTCGACCCAATCTACGTCGATTTTGATGTCGACGAGCATTCGCTACTGGACTATCGCAAGCGGATGTTGGCAGGCAAAGTAGATAACGCCCGCAAGACGAAGATCACTGTCCAACTGGGATTGGGCAACGAGGAGGGGTTTCCCCATGCGGGCACGATCGATTTTGTGAACAACCTCACCGACCCGGATACGGGCAATACGCGCGTGCGGGCCGTGTTCGAGAACAGCACCGGCATTCTGTCACCCGGCTTGTTCGCGCGCATCCAGGTCCCGTTTACTGCACCGTATGCCGCCGTGTTGATCCCTACCAAAGCCATCGGCATGGACCAACAAGGACGCTTCGTGATGGTCGTCCAATCCGACAATACGGTCGAGCGCCGGGCGGTGAAGCTGGGGGAGATCGTGGGAGACATGACGGCGATTCCCGATGGGTTGCAGGAGGGCGAGCAGGTCGTCACCTCGGGCTTGCAGAAGATTCGCCAGGGGAGTGAAGTTCGGCTTCCCCCTGCGGAAGCACGGGCGGAATCAGGGGGAGAGGCTGGGTGATCTCCAACTTTTTTATCAATCGCCCGGTGGCCGCAAACGTCATTGCGTTTATGACGGTCATTCTCGGCACAGTCGGACTGGTGAACCTGCCTGTCGAGCGCTATCCGAATATTACTCCTCCTACGGTTCAAGTCACGGCCAGTTATCCTGGTGCGAGTGCTCAGGTGATGACCGACACGGTAGCCGCACCGTTGGAACAGCAGATTAACGGCGTGGAAAACATGCTGTCGATGACCTCCACGTCTTCGTCCAACGGCAGCTATTCGCTGACCGTGACATTCGAAGTGGGCACCAACCTGGAGGAAGCTCAAGTGTTGGTGCAGAACCGGGTCGCGCTGGCCGAACCGTTCTTACCCGCCGATGTTCGCCAGCAGGGAATCTCGGTTAAGAAACGCTCGACCAATATCTTGTTGGCCGTATCGCTGACATCGCCCGATGGGACTTTCGACAGCCTGTACCTGTCGAACTACGCCACGCTGCGGGTCGTAGACCGGCTCAGCCGCGTCGAAGGCGTGGGGGATGTGAGCGTCAGCGGCACCGGCGTGTACAGCATGCGGATCTGGGTCGACCCCACTCAACTGGACGCACGGGAGCTGACGTTTGGGGACTTGCTCAATCAACTGCGCCAACAAAATGTGCAAGTCGCCGCCGGACAGATAGCTCAACCTCCGCTAGATGATTCGCAAGCCTTCCAGTACACGATGACCGCCTTGGGACGCCTGTCAACGCCCGAACAGTTTGAGCAGATCATCGTCAAAGTTGGCGAGAATGGCAGCCTGACTCGCCTGCGCGACGTGGCTCGCGTTGAACTGGGCTCTCAGACCTACGATACATTCGCACCGAAAGGCGGCATCAACACCGCCAATGTGTTGATTTTTCAACTGCCTGGTGCCAATGCGCTGGACGTCGCACAGCGCGTCAAGGAAGCGGTTGAGCAACTGTCGCAATCGTTTCCACAGGGGCTGCAATGGGACGTCCCGTTTGATACTACAATTTTTGTGTCGTCGGCTATCCACGAAGTCTACAAAACGCTGTTTGAAGCCGGCATGTTGGTACTGATTGTGATCTTGGTGTTTCTCCAGGATTGGCGCGCGGTGTTGATTCCTGCCACCACGGTTCCGGTTACCATCATCGGGGCCTTTGCAATCATGCCTTGGCTGGGTTTCTCCATCAACTTGCTGACGCTGTTCGGATTGGTGCTGGCCATTGGGATCGTGGTAGACGATGCCATCGTGATCGTCGAGAATGCGGCACATCACATCGAGCGTGGGGAGACGCCACACGATGCCACCGTACGCGCCATGAGCGAAGTGACGGGGCCCGTGATTGGGATCACAGCCGTATTGATGGCGGTGTTCATTCCGACCACGTTTTTGGGCGGCATCACCGGCCAACTCTATCGGCAGTTCGCGTTGACTATCGCGGCCACGGCCCTGCTGAGTGCCGTCAACGCACTGACGCTCAAGCCTGCTCAGTGCGCACTATGGCTGCGGCCGGTAAAAGAGCAGAGTCAAAAGTTCTTTTTAGGGCGGTGGTTCAACTTTGTTTTCAGTTGGATCGAAAGCGTCTATGTCTACTGTGTCAGTGGGTTGCTGCGTGGTTGGCCCATCGTGCTGGTAGCGTTTGTATTTACGGTCGGTGGCACAGCCTGGTGGTATGCGCGGGTGCCTACGGGTTTTTTACCCACCGAAGACCAGGGCTACTTGATCACGGCGATACAACTGCCCGATGCGGCTTCGCAGGACCGAACGCGGCAAGTGATCGAGCAGATGAATGAGATCATGGCCAATCAACCAGGTGTGAAAACTTGGTTCACTTTAGGTGGCATGTCACTGCTCGAAGGGAGCCAATCGTCGAACGCAGCCACTATGTTCATAGGCTTAAAGGATTGGGAAGAGCGCACGACGCCCGAACTCCAACAGGGGCCATTGA
>CAKQNH010000470.1 GCA_934255105.1 uncultured Pirellulaceae bacterium | reverse complement strand
AAACGGCTCTGCCGGTCTTTGAAATAAATGGAGTCGGGAATATTGTCCAGCAGCGTATGCAGCAGATGTCGTTCGCGTTCCAAGGCCGCCTCGGTGGCTTTGCGGTCCGTAGCATCCCAGAACAAGATTTGTATGCCGCTGATGTTTCCATCGGCATCCAGTAGCGGGCCTTTGATCGTTTCCGTCCAACTGCGAATCCCTTTGGGATCGATGTTTTCTTCGAACTGGTGAATCACCTCGCCAGTACTCAGCACACGTTCATCGTCGGCTTGATATTTAGCAGCCAAATCAGCCGGTAAGAGCTCGGCATCGGTCTTCCCGATGAGCTCCGCCAAGGTTTGTTCACGCAGCTCCAAATAAGCTCGATTGGCGTAGATCCGCCGACAGTCGGTGTCCTTGAGCACTAGATTGATAGACAGGCTATCCACGATCGAGCGGAAACGCGCCTGAGTTTGCCGCAGGATCTCTTCCGCAGAATCGCGACTCAACGGGCTGCGAGCCAACAATAGGCTCTGCTCCGCCCCGTGGAAGATCGAATGCACCTCCAACGGAATCGTCAACCCTCCCGACGTCTTTGCATCCAATCGCAAGACGGGAAACGAGCGACCGTCCGTCTTGCCCAGCCGGACATCCGCCAAAAACTGCGACAATGATTCGGCCGACGCTTGGCTGAGCAAATTGGGCCAGCAAGGAGAAAATTGCTCAATCTCCCGGCGACTCCAGCCCAGCAGATCTGTAGTGTGCGGATTAACATACTCAATGGCTTGGCCATCGGCTGAGATCAACAACGCGAAATCGCTAGTCCGGTCCAAGTAGACCAGTGCAGGCAGTTGGTCGAGCTTGCCCAGTTGCTCAATCAGCATGTTCTGCATTGCACACGGCTCCCTAGCTGGCGATGCACTGTTTGACCATGATGACTTCGTTCCCCTTAGCATTGAAGGTAACTTTGTCCATAAAATTCCGTATCAATACCAACCCGCGACCGCTATCGGTGCTCAGCGGTTGAGGATTGCTGTCGCTGGAAAAGTGGCTAGTGTCAAACCCAGGACCCTCATCGCGAATGGCGATGCGAATTAGATCACGCATCAACCGCGCATCGTAGTGGATCTTGCGGTCTTTGTAGGGTGCCGACTCCATGCGCTCGCTTACAATTGCCGGCGGGGCGATGTCGTGCTCCTCGTCGCTGGAACTCTGCTGCCATTGTTCACGCGTCAATTCTAGATTGCCACGGTAGATCGCATTGGTGGCCGCGTGTTGTAACGCGGTCCAAACTCGAAAGCGATCCGAACCAGATAGCAGTTGCATGCCAGCGGCTAACTGCATCGTTAAATCGATAGCGGTCGTCAGCACGGACATCTTGTTGGGCAGTTCGAAAACCAAACGATTTTCAACCGTACATTCGATCAATTCAGCGTAGCTGCGATCCGTGCGCAGGACGCCCAACACGTCCTCCACCGTCCCCAGCAACATGTCGTCCACCATCGACTTGGGGACGTAGGCGGTCGCTCCGCTGCGCAATGCCTCAGCAGCTAACCGCTCCGAGCCCTGGCCGGTGACCAGCACTGCGGGGATCTGCGGGAAGTCGCACTGCATCAGCTTGATGAGCTCCAAGCCGTTCATCAGCGGCAATTCCAAGTCAGTGACCACCAACTCGAAGACTCCATTCTGCAAGTGCTCGATGGCCGGCGTGCCATCGTCGCAACAGGTGACCTGATGAGCGGCAGACTCCAGCAGCATCTTCATCTGCATAGCCTGCGTGGGGCTGTCCTCGACCAAAAGAATGTGGGACATAGTTGGCCTCGTATTAGAAAAGACTGAGGAAACTTGACTAGCACCTACTCAAGTCGACTCAAGCTCACGCCTGCGGCCACAGCAGATGCCAATGTAGGGAGTTTACCACAGTCATTCTGCGAAAGCTTGGGCTTTGCTATCTAACTTGCCGTGTTTCAGCAGAATCGATCTTTCCACCCACCAACGATTTCGTCACAATCACAGCCACCGGTGGAATCGTTGCGCGAATAGGAGTCTGAGTGTGGAACGGAGAACGTGGTTAAAACTGGCTCCCCTCGCGGGCCTAAGCATGTGCGGCTGTTGGGGATGCAAATCAGCGCCAGTCACCGGACGTCGGCAGTTGATGCTCATCCCCGAGCAAAACGAGGTCGCCATGGGCGCGCAAGCGTTCGCCGATATGCAAAAGGAACAAGCCGCGGCACCTGCCGATTCTCGCCATAGCGAACTGGTCCACCGCGTGGGAATGCGCATCGCCGGAGTCAGCGACCGCAACGACTACCAATGGGAAACGCGAGTGGTTGCAAGCCCCGAACAGAACGCATATTGCCTGCCTGGCGGAAAAATAGTCGTCTACGACGGCATTCTACCCGTGTGCCAGAATGAAGCTGGGTTGGCCGTGGTGATGAGCCACGAAGTTGCCCATGTGCTAGCTCGACACGGCGGCGAGCGGATGAGCCAGCAGACGGCCGTCAACGGCGTGCAAACGGCAGTCGGCTTTGTCATGCGCAACCAAGAGCAGGTATCTCAAGATATTTTCAATAAGGCTTACGGCATGGCCACAACCTATGGCGTGATCCTCCCCTACAGCCGCAAACACGAATCGGAAGCCGACCAAATCGGACTGATGTTGATGGCCCGCGCGGGATACGACCCGGCCGAAGCGCCGCGTTTCTGGACTCGCTTTGCCGCTGCCAACTCGGGCGAAAAGCCAGCCGAGTTTCTTTCCACACACCCAGCCGATTCCAGACGCGCTTCCGATTTGGAAAAACTCCTCCCCGACGCGCTCGACCTGTACCGCACCGCCGCCGCCCCGGTCGGTACCGGCGAAATAATCGTGTGATTGCATTCTAATCGTGTGATTGCATTGCGCCGCAAGCTTGCTCTTTGGACTGCTGCGACTTGTCGTAGCTTTCACGCGAACCGTCGCCACAATCCGCGTTTGACGACTACTTTCGAGGCATCATTGTTCCGACAACTGCCCCTTGCTTGTGGCCTAACCAATCTTCTCATTCACATAACTCCGAATATCGGTCTCCAGATCGGCCAAGCGCTGGCTTAACTTCTTCTCCGCTGCAGCCAGATCGACGCTCTCGGCCGCTGGCAGACTGGTGAACATGTAGAATTTCACCTTGGGTTCGGTGCCCGATGGTCGCACAGCAAAATAATTCCCGTCCAGCTCGAGATCGAGCATGACCATATCGGCGGCCAGAGCGTCCAACTTTTGAGTGCTGCCGTCGCGTAGCCGTGTAGTTAGACCCTTGTAGTCGCGGACTGCGGCTACTGGAATGCCTCCCAATTCGCGCGGCGGATCGGAGCGGAAGGCGGCCATCAGGCGGCTCATGTTCGCCATCCCCTCGCTCCCTTCCATCGTAATATTGACCAAAGTTTCTAGATGGCAACCGTGCTGTTGCTGCAATTCCGCCAAGCGTTGGTGCAACGTTTTGCCCTCGCTCTTGAGCTGAGCCACAAACATAGCCGTCAATAGGCACGCCACCGCCGCATCCTTGTCGCGCGCATACTGGCCGATCAGATAACCATGCGATTCTTCAGTACCAAGCACGAAATCATCCGGCCCAACGGCATCCATCACACTGGCTATCCACTTGAAGCCCACATGCAAATTGCCTTCGCACCTTACAGCGTAGGATTCGCTTACGCGGCGAATCAGTTCGCTCGTGACCAGCGTCTTGATCACGTACGATTTGTCGGTCAATAGTCCGAGTTGCTGCATGCGCGCACACGCGAAATCGGTCAGCAGCGCTCCGATCTGATTACCAGTGATCGTGGCCCAAGCGGAATCGGCGGCCGTGGTCAAGCGCGCAGCGATTCCCAGCCGGTCGCAGTCGGGATCGGTGGCCAGAATGACGTCCGCCCCTATGGCCTGAGCATGCTCGATGATCGCCTCGAACACAGCCGAGTTTTCGGGGTTGCTAACATGCCCTGGCACGTTGGGGAAGTCACCGTTGGGCTCTGCATGTGGTCCATAGACTTCGCTCTGCTTGAAGCCAGCTTGCTCCAGCACGGGCATCACGGCGAATGTCCCCACGCCGTGCAACGGAGAAAATACAATCTTGGCATCGCGGGGCCCAGGCCAAGCAAACTTGTTTACCTCTGCAAAATAGGCTTGATCTATCTCTGCAGTACAGATTTTCACTCTCCCCGACTCGACCGCCTGAGAGTAGGCAACGCGCTTGATCTGATCGACATTCATGACGCGATCGATGATCGCCTTGTCATGCGGCGGCAGGACTTGCCCTCCGGTCGACCAGTAAACCTTGACCGCATTGTCGCTGGGCGGATTGTGGCTAGCAGTGACCATAATACCGCAGTCGCATTGCTTGTAGCGGACCGCGAATGACAATTGTGGTGTCGCCCGATAGTCATCCAAGAATACAACTTCGAAGCCGTTGGCTACCATGATCCCCGCGCACAATTCAGCAAACTCGCGCGAGCGATGGCGCGGGTCGTAAGCTATAGCACACTTGAGCTGCTTGCTGGACGCGCCCGGCTGCTCCAAAACATAAGTCGCCAACCCCTGCGCGCTCTCGCCAATGGTGCGCTCGTTGATGGCATTAGAACCAAACGGATACATCCGCCCACGGCGACCACCGGTGCCAAACGGGATGACCGTCCAGAAAACGTCGTCCAGCTTCTGCCACTTGCCCTCGGCGATGTGAGCCACAATCGCGTCTTGATAATCCGCATACCGCGACTCGGTCAGACAAGTGGTTAGG
>CAKQNH010000469.1 GCA_934255105.1 uncultured Pirellulaceae bacterium | reverse complement strand
GAAAGTCACGCGTCTTTGGACTGCTGCGACTTGTCGTAGCTTTTACGCAAACCTCAGTAGCGAGATGCGTCGGACGGCACAAAGCAGTTCGGGACGAAGGCGGGTGTGTAGCCAAGCAGGGCTAGTCCGCCGCTCAGTATGTCGCCACCCGTGAAATGGTTACTGTGGCTCGGCTACAGCCAAAAAGCTACGACAAGTCGCAGCAGTGTAAGGTTGCAAAACGTCAATCAAAGATGCCGGTGAAGAGTATCGCTGTTACTAGTATCGCTACTGGGGCCGACCAGCTTCAAAACTCCTTCAGCAGCGAGGCGAGTTGGCTGGGACCGTGGCAAGTTAGGCCACTCGATCAAAGGCTGCTGAACTGGATGCCGTGGTCGTTGATCTCAAAGGGGATGACGTCTTGCCGCGCGTAGCTGCCGCGATGCTTGGCGATGAACATGGCTCGACCCACGGTTTGCCCCTGCGGAACTCTGCCGAGCAGTATGACGGTGTTGGCCCCGGCCGCGAGGTCGCCATCGGCCAGCGGCTGAGTCATCAGAGGCTCGAGCATCAACTGTTTGGTAGTGAGCAGTACTAGGGTCGCAGTTTGCGTATGGTCGTAGGCATGGGCCTGCACGTGCGCTTCGTTATCGCGGTACTTTTCGCGCAGCACCTCGCGCGCCAGCCAGTCGTGCTCCTGCCGCATCATGCGATGGTAGATCAGCTCAGTCATGTCTAGTTGCAATGAATCGCCGACCGTTTCCTGCGGCTCAATACCGTCGATCACAAAACGCTGCGTGCCATGCAGCAAGTGTCCGTAGACGAAGCGAAAGAGCTGCGGCATGCGGCGGTTCATTTCGGATTGCCATGCATCCCACTGATCGCCGTCCATTTGACTGCGCAGTACTCGCTTGCCCCCGTACCCGAGAAAGGGCATGATGTCTGCAGGTCGGCCAGCGGTGAAAGGCGAGGGCAATTCATGGCCACGCACGTCGACGCTGGTCAGATTCCTCCCAAAAATACGCTGCGCGTAACCCTCGTGGTGCTGCGAATCACCGCGGCTGGAAAGATCGATGATGGCACCACTGGGCTTATGCTGGGGCACGTCTGCGTGTAGGAAGTGGATGCCAAACTGCGTCTTGCCGACGCCGGTTGCTCCGGCCACAATTGTCAGGGTGCCTGGCAGCAGCCCGCCGCCGAGCGCTTCATCGAGTTCGAGTAGTCCAGTTGTAAAACGTCGCGTCATCATCGCCGCATGGGTTGGGGGTATGTTTAAATTGGGGTAACCGCTCAGAGACGCGTATGATAGCGATTTGCAACGTAGTCGTTGATCGCTCCGCCGATCAGATGCTTGCGTGTCTGGCGTATACCGAGTCTATCGTATACGTTGACGCTACCGCTGCGACATTCACGAGGAGCAATGATCGGCGGAGCGATCAATGACCACAGCAATGATCGGCGGAGCGATCAACGACTATGGCAATGATCGGCGGAGCGATCAACGACTGTGGCAACTGATTGGTGGAGCGATCAACGACTGTGGTATGAACTATAAAAATTACGTCCTGGCCGTCGGGGAACGCTCCAACAAAGAACTGCCTGCAGGTTACAATGAGGTAGCAACTTAGCATAGTCAGCCGTAGTTGTCAGCGCGTTGTCCCATGGGCAGTGTATGAACTAAGGCGCGTATTGACCAGTTTGCGTGATCGCCGAACTGCCCATGGCTCCTGCGATAGACACGACTTTATGAACGAGCAGTTTGTTGATTGTCGCATCGAACTTAGTTAAGAACTTTCGCTGGTCGGGTCAAACCACCCACGCACTGCGCGGCATTTCCTTTGCGGTGCCCGCCGGCGGAGTGTTTGGGCTGCTAGGCCCCAATGGTGCAGGTAAGACGACGACTCTGCGGATCATCATGGGCCTGCTCAAACCGGACGCGGGCTATGCTGAGATTGGTGGTGCGCGCACCAGCCCTAATTCGGCGAGGGTCAGAGCCAGCATCGGTATGGTCTCAACCAACGATGGCGTGTACCCCTGGCTGACCGCGCGCGAGATGCTGATGTACTTTGCCGACTTGTACAGCGTCCCACTGGATGTGGCCCGCGCACGACTGGACGGTTTATCGGAACACCTCCAAATATCGAAGTTCCTGGACCAACGCTGTTGTACGCTCAGCACGGGGCAAAAGCAGCGCATCATCCTGGCGCGCGGTCTAATGCACGACCCACCAGTAATGCTGCTGGACGAACCGACGCGGGGCCTGGATGTGGTGGGCAGTCAAACGGTTTTCGACTTCATTTCTCATCTGAAACAATTGGGCAAGGCGGTTCTGCTGTCCACGCATCGCTTGGATGAGGCGGAACGCGTCTGCGATCGCTTCGGATTGCTGCACCAGGGCGAGTTAATCTACTCGGGTTCGCTGGAAGAAATCCGCCAAGCTACCGGGCAAAAGCACCTCACAGAAATGTTCTTGAGCATCATGCGCGGCAATGAGCAGTCATCGACGCAGGAGGGTACATGCCCGACCGCATAACCCCTGCGCGCATGGTCAGACTGTGCCTCAAGGAACTGCGCGAATCGCTGCGCGACCGCCGCACTATAGTGACGCTGGTGCTGATGCCGTTGCTGGTCTATCCGCTGTTGAGTTTAGTGCTCAATCGAGTGCTGTTAACCGGCGCAGGGACAAAGACGGGTACCTTTGTCACGTTTGGGATCGGGCATGAACTGCGTGAGAGCCCGCTTCCTATTCTGCTGGAAATCGGCTTCAACCAGCTCAATTCGCGACACACGGCACCGGTCTTCCTGGAAGAAATCGTCGACGACCGGCGACGTGGACAGAGCCAAGAAAGCAATCCAACAGCCCTACCGCGACCGCAGATCATCATGCTACCGGACAACGGGCGCAATGCGCTCCGTGACGGCACAGTGGATATCGTCATCTCGCGTCAAACGCCAAGTGATGAACTAGATGATGAACTCGACCAAGAACTGCAAGGAAATGGAGGCGCAGCGGCCAGCGACAGACTAGACGATAACCCATTCAGCCAGTTCACACCTGGGCGCGGTGCGAGGCTCAATCCGCTGCAGCCACTGGTCGATGCGATCCGCGCCAATAATCAGGTGCCCGATGACGTGGATCTCGACCAACTGCTGGACGCAGTAGGGACGTACGGAGTGCGTTATCGCGAACGCGATGCTGCCAGTGAGCGAGCGTTGCAGATTCTCGAACGGATCACGGCAGCGATCAACTTAGATTCGATGCGTGGCATCGTGGCGGGCTATGAACCGCCCCTGCGCCTAGCTGCTACTCCCGTAAGCATGCAGGCGAACTATGCGGAACTGCTGGCGACCATGATACCGTTGGTGCTGGTCCTAATGACAATGGCCGGGGCCGTTTACCCGGCGATCGACCTGACGGCTGGCGAGCGAGAGCGAGGAACCATGGAAGCGCTCATTGTCTCTCCAACTCCCACCGCAGTCCTACTGCTAGCCAAGTATTCGGCCGTAGTGACTGTGGCCCTGCTGACCGCGCTGGCAAATTTAGCGGCGATGAGTGTCACGCTATGGGTCAGTGGGATTGGTAAGCTGCTGTTTGGCGACGGGCTGCTCTCGGCAGGTGTGGTCGGGACGGTGCTTGCACTGCTGGTTTTATTCACTATGTTTTTCGCCGCGCTGCTGTTGGCGGTGACCAGCTTCGCCAAGAGTTTCAAAGAGGCACAAGCCTATCTGATTCCGTTGATGCTTCTGGCGCTGACACCCGGCGTGATGAGCCTCCTGCCGGGACTCAAATTCACGGGGCTGCTGGCGACCGTGCCGCTAGTGAATATCGTGCTGCTGGCGCGTCAGGTGCTAGTGGGGGCGGCGGAGTGGGACACAGCCCTGGTCGCAGTTATTTGCAACGGTATCTACGCGTTGGCGGCGTTGGCCGTGGCCAGTCGCTTGTTCGGTTCCGATGCGTCGATGCAAGGGAGCCAAGGGAGTTGGCGCGACTTGATGCTGCGTCCCTTAGAGGTGAAGCGTTTTCCCAGCCTGGATCAAATGGCGCTGACGATGTCGGCGATGTTCCCGCTGTATTTCATCGCCTCGAGTCTCCTACCGTCGCTCAGCCGAGACTTGACGACCAAATTATGGATTTCGGCTGGCGTGTCATTCGGACTGATCTTAGGCCTACCCTTGTGGGTCGCCTGGTACCGTCGCATCCGCTGGGACACAACGTTCCGATTGTCGCCTGGCAAGCTGGCTCAGTGGCCGCTGTGGTCGCTGGGTGTGGTGCTGCTGGGTTGTTCGGCATGGATGCTAGCGCACGAGATCTTTATCGCTGGCCAGGCGTTGGGAGTGGGAACCATCCAGCTCGAACACTTGAAGCAAGTAGCCGAATTTAAAAATCAATTGTCGCGACTCCCCTGGGGACTGGTGCTGTTCGTCCTTGCGTTTACTCCAGCCTTTTGTGAAGAGGGTTTGTTTCGCGGCTTTATCCTCAGTTCACTGCACCGCTACACGGCCGCGTGGGCGATTGTCGTGTCTGCCGTGCTGTTTGGTTTGATGCACGTGCTGACCTCCAATGTGTTGGCGGTAGAGCGTTTTTTACCCACAACTTTCATGGGCCTGCTATTGGCCTGGGTTGCCTTGCGAACCGGTTCGATTTGGCCGGGTGTTTTGCTACATGCCTTACACAACGGATTTCT
This sequence comes from uncultured Pirellulaceae bacterium, assembly GCA_934255105.1. Classification (GTDB taxonomy): domain Bacteria; phylum Planctomycetota; class Planctomycetia; order Pirellulales; family Pirellulaceae; genus Aureliella. The sequence goes on along the minus strand of CAKQNH010000469.1, from coordinate 83 downwards.
GCTCTCGGCGAGCCGCTTTGAGGAGCAGCTTAAGCAATGGCAGATCTTGGTCGAAGAGGGGCAGCACTTGCCGACGAGCTGGC
>CAKQNH010000468.1 GCA_934255105.1 uncultured Pirellulaceae bacterium | reverse complement strand
GTCATGCTCACTCGCGAACCGGCCTTAGCTCTTGCCGCTATTGAACCCAGAACGTCCACAAGTTGCGACCGCGAAAAACACCAGTCGCGAGTCAAAATCAACACGCGTTCGGGCTTCGTGAATAAGACGGGTTGGTGAAGTCTGACGGGAGTGGTTTTAAATCAACACCCCACCCAAAAAACCGCCACTCTCGCCACCACTAAGCTCAAACACCGAATTGCTTGTGTCCCAAGCTTCGCCTACCCATTGCGATTCTAATGCATACCAGTTGTCAGTCTACCTGAACTCTAAATATCATGGCGTTCTACAAGAATTGCTTCACAGCGTTGCCCAAAAGGACTTGGAGGATTGGTAGCAAAATGAGTGGCTGGCGATTGCGCAAGCACAGCAGCGACTCACCTTCGTTTCTCGATCCGCCACGCTGCCCAAGCCACAGATGGAACTATCCAAACGGCGGCGAGCAGCGCGAACCAGCGCCGTGGATTCTCCAGCCACCAGCGACCCAGTGGCGGCGCCGCCGAGAGGTCAAACGGAATCTCTCCCAGGTTTAACAACGCGCCCACGCGCATGGCATCCAGGGGATTGATCATCAACAAAAGAATCCATAGTTGCGGCGAGGATGCGGCGAATCCACTGTGCGCCGACGCAATCGCAATCAAACTGAACCCCACCAGACAAAACAGCCACGCGCAGAGTCCGGCGAGGTATGCTTTGAGTCGATCTTGCGTGGAGAATCCGACCGCCAATCCCAACGCGGAAAAGATTCCCCCTACGGCAATTGCATGCAGGGTTAGAAAGGCGAGCGAATCACGCCTCCCTCCTTGGAGCAAACTGGGCAGGACAAGGGGAATTACGGCAACGGCCACGATCAGCCACAGGGCTAGAAACTTTTCAACCACGCGGCGCATTGAGCTGACGGGTTGACTTAGCAGAAAGACTTCTTCTTCCGCCTCGTTTTGCGCCGAACCGATTCCGGCCAGCAGCGCAAAGAGCGGTAGGATGTAGAGACACCACTGCAATAAGAGATAGCTTTCACCGCCGTGAACTTCAAAAATGACGGGGACAAGCCCTCCCAACAAAGCCATGCCCCAGAAGACATGGATGAACCGGCCAACGGATGCAGCGCGAAGTTCGCGACGGAAGAAGGCTCCGTGAAATAATGTCGAGCAGAACCGTTTCATAATGCGCCGCTCTCCCGCAAGCGCTGCGGATCGATTTCGCGCTGCACCACGCCGTCGCGGCACAGCAGACAGCGGTCGCTCACGCCGTCCCATTCGGCCAGGAGATGAGTGGTCACCAAGACGGTTTTCCCGCTGCGAGCCTCGTCGCGCAGTATCTGCTGCAACCGCTCGCGCCACTGCGGATCGAGGCTCAGCCCCGGTTCGTCTAGCAACAGCACGGGCGAGTTGGGGAGCATCATTACGGCCAATCCCAGCCGCTGACGCAATCCTCCCGACAATTCCCCTGCACGCTTCTTGGCTTCGTCCTGCAGACCTACGAGCTCCAGAACTTGATCGATCCGATCGGTCTCAACACCTCGCAGCCGCGCGTAGAACGCGAGCAGTTGCCGACCGTTGAACCGTGGATCGAAGGCTACCTCCTGTGGTAGAAATGAGAGTCCGCGCTGAGCAGTTGCCCGATTTTGAACTACATCAACTTCGCGAATCAACGCGCTACCCGAATCTGGGCGTACAACACCGGCGAGCACTTTCAGCGTCGTGGTTTTCCCCGCTCCATTGGAACCGATCAAGAGGGTCACCTCGCCGGCGCGAGCTTCGAACTCGAGGCCATCGAGAATCGTCCGACGTCGATAAGTCTTCTTGAGAGCCTTAACTGCGATCATGGACGCTCATAATGTTGGGTCAAAGGGGCGGGATCCTCAATCGCGTCGAACCCCGGCAACGCCACGTGCCGATGGACGAATTTCAACAGATTCATTCCGGGACTGTCCGATAATAAACCGACCATCGGCGCGTCGCGGCGCAAGTCGCCGATCAAATCCGCCTCGCGATAGGGCAGATCGCCAATGCCGTCCCCAGTGATGTCCACGGGATTGGCTTCTGACCAATAGTTGCCAACGCCATCGACCGACCAGTGGTTGCTGTCATTCTGGCCCACCATTTCCGCTGAATGCATATTTCCAATGAGATGATTGCGGCTGAAGACATTATCATTCGAACTGGCCGTCATCCTCAAACCGATATAGTTGCCCTCGATGTGATTGCCGACTAGCCGATTATTGTTGTTATTCTCAAGGTAGATGCCGACGGTGTTGTGGTTCAGCCAATTGCCTTCGATGTGTGTGTTGTCCACTGAATTCAGCAACATGCCGTAGGCTCGGAATCCATGATTGGAGTCGAAGTGGTTGCCAATGATCGTCATATGCTTGGAATACATGATCGCCGCTCCCGCCGCATTGTCGGTGAAAGTGTTACCTTGGAATTCGTTGCTATCTGAATACATGTAGTGCAAGCCGTAACGTACCCCGTTGATGTGGTTACCGCGAACTTGGGTGTCGCGAGTAAACGAAAAATACATACCGTCGCGTGTTTCGGTGATGCTATTGTTATCGATTTCACCACCGCTGCTGTTCCACAAGTGGATACCGTTGCCGCGCGAGTTGACATTCAACGGCGCGCAGTACTCGGCACCATCGGTGGCGATCGCTTCGGACGCGGGCCGGGCTGTCGGTGGTAGCGTGGTCTTGCCGCGGACATCGTTCTGGGAAATGCGGAAGCCAAGCGACTTCTTCACATAGATTCCGTGAAGCACATCGTCGATGCGGTTGCCGCTGATCACGGCTCGGTCTGCGGTAATATGGACACCGGCATCATCTTTGCTCAAATTGATGCCAGAATTGTGGATATGGAATCCACGAACCGTCACGTCCTGAGCGCGGACGGAAACGACACTGCCGGCACCGCGCCCGTCGATACTGGGAAAGCCGCGGCCGACGAGCGTCAGTGGCTTGTCGATCAGCAGCGGTCCAAAGTAATTGCCCGGTGCGACTTCGATCGTTGACCCCACCGCCGCAGCCTCGATACGCTGCTGCAGTTCGGAAGTTGCCAACTCTGAAGCTATGGGCCCAGCAGTCGCCAATCCAGCAGTCGCCAATCCAGCAGTTGCCAATCCAGCAGTTGCCAATCCAGCAGTTGCCAATCCAACAGCCTGGGCCAGCGACAAGATTAGCAGCATGCTTAGCAGGGCGATGGTAGCAACGGCTCTTTGCGCGAGAACCAGATGGCGAGAACCAGGAGCAACACGAATATACATACTAAATACGTACCCAATTCCGGATAGCTTGACTGAGTGAAGTTCGCAACCTGCTGCGTACCTATCACCACCGGCATGAACGGTTCGATGTTCATCGGTGCGTTGGGATCAAGGTTATGCCCATACGTGTACAGCCGGTAGACGAAGCTACCGGCCGAGAATATGCCAAAGTACAAGGTGAGGACCAACAAATCCACGACCGCGCTCATCTGGCCGAAGACGGCGGCCCGCAGGGACAGCAAGACGAACAGACCGAACATGAAAGGGATCACCTGCATCTCAATAAAATCGGCGGAAGAGACCGTCTTCATACCGATGTAATGATTGAGCATGTTGATCTCTTTGAGATCCTGGCCGTCGTGCCCCCCTTCGAACTTGTAGGAATAGATGATCATTTCCAGCCCCTCCTGATATTGCGGGGCCACCAGATGAACTCTCCACAAGGGAAAGAAAATGGCAGCCGCCACCAATGCTGCCGCGATCAGCAGCAGCAGCCGCGAGCCGAAGTTCAGCGGCTTCTGAAGGAACACATACCAGGCGTTGAGGAGGCGTTTCATCTCAGTTCTCGGGTTCGACAGGGGCGGGTGCGTCCACTGCGGGCTTTTCAGCAGCAGGCTTTTCAGCGGCGGGCTTCTCCGCAGCAGGCTTCTCCGCAGCAGGCTTGTCAGCAACAGGCTTGTCTGCAGCGGGCTTCTCCGCAGCAGGCTTGTCAGTAACAGGCTTGTCTGCAGCGGGCTTGTCAGCAACAGGCTTGTCAGCAACAGGCTTGTCAGCTGCGGGCTTGTCAGCAACAGGCTTGTCAGCAGCGGGCTTGTCAGCAACAGGCTTTTCGGCAGCGGGCTTTTTAGCAGCAGCAGGTGCCTCGTCACCGCTCTCGCGGACAACGAGGTAGCCTTGCATTTCCTGGTGCAGCGCGGAACAGAAGTTCGTGCAGTAGAAGGGAAACACGCCCTCCTTCTTGGCGACAAATTGAATCGTCTTGGTCTCGCCTGGATCGGTGACCACGTTGATATTGTGCTCATTGATCCCGAAGCCGTGAATCATATCTGCCGTCTGCTCGATGTTGGTGACGTGAATGGTCACAGTATCACCCACTTTGGCCTCGATCTTGTCCGGCGAGAATCGGCTGCGGATCGCGGCAACTTTGGCGGTCACCGTGGTCCCCTCGCGGGTGACGACTCCATCGCTGAGCTCCCAAATCGCATTGGGATCCTTATTCTCCGCTTGTGGATAGACTTCGATCGGCTCGATCGCGTCTACCTTTAGAATCTGTGCGAAGTGCGGCTCTGGATCGGTGTAGGCCTCGGCGACCATTTTCATTTTCTCACCGGTAATGTCGATCAACTGGCTCGATTCCGGTTGCGTGGGACCGACGTTAATATGCCTGCCTTTGGAAAGCTTATTCATCGCCACCATCCACTTGCCATAAGGCTCCTTGGTATCGCTGCCGGCGACGACTAGGTGACCGATGCTGTAG
>CAKQNH010000467.1 GCA_934255105.1 uncultured Pirellulaceae bacterium | reverse complement strand
GAATGTTGCCTAGGCTACTGAAATGTTACCTAGATTCCCCACAATCGGCCACCTCACGCGATAGCCCTGCAAGTGTATCTGCTAGAGCAATATCGGTGCCAAGCGTCTGAGTGACCACCCATCGCTGCTGGGGGTTCTGCTGGGCATACTCGGCGACCTGCTGCCTGAGTTGCTCAACTAACTCCCCTTCGAACAAGAGATGGGGCTGGATGACGATGAGGCTGCAAGTGCTGGCCGCCATGTGTTGCAAGCATTGTTCAACAGAGGGAACCTGCGAAAATACAAATCCGGTGACCAATTCGGCAACTGGGGTAATTTTTCTGCGAAGGCAGGCAAATTGCCTCATCTGCTCCGTAGCCTCAGCCGAGCTGCTGCCACGCCCGATAAGAGCTAAACCAATTTGCGGACAGTATTTGTGTTCACAGCTTTCGAAACAGGTGGGGGCCGGAGAGGACTGGCAAACAGCCTGCCGAAAGCGGAGAGCCGACAATGACAGCACTCGATCGGAGAGTTCCAGTGGCGGCGACTGCCCGGCAGAAATTAAGCCATGCTGGCCAGCGGCCGCCGCCACCGCTCGGGGAATGTCCTGCAGGGCGTGCCCGGCGGAGAACAAAAACACAGGCACCGTAATCAAGTGTGTTGCACCGCTTATGGCTAGGCGTTCAATGGCTGTCGGAATGTCCGGATCTGCCAACTCTAAGAAAGCCAGTTCCGCCATCTCGGGGGCCACGCGCTGAGCGAACTGCGCAAACACCGTTTCAAATTGTTTCTGCCCAGCAGTGTTGCGTGTGCCATGGCCGACGAACAGATAACCTAGTTTCTTTTTCTCTGTCACGACGGGCTACTCACCTTTGCCGACGACGATGTCGCGCGTGACGCGTTGGATACTCAACTGCCGCGTGGCCAGCCCTTGGAGCTGTTCGACCAGATCTTGCTCAGTGACTTGACCGGTGGGATCCGCCGGATCATCTAACATGTCCGACAGCCTGTTCGTGCGGTTATTAATGCGCAGTTGCAGAGTGCGGATGAGCCGCAGTTCGGCCAATTTATCCACCAGCGGCTGATCGCCGGGCTCCCCAGGCGTTTGACCGGGCTGTTGCTGCTGCTGTTTCTCACGATTCTCTTTTTGCACTTGTACCAGCGCCTCGACCATCTCCTCCAACGAGCTGACGATTTCCGTTTCGATGACAACCGTTAGAGGGCCTACGTCAGCCCCCTGCAAACGATCGGCGACCGATTGAATGTCTACATTGAGCTGCTCAATCGCCTCGGGAAAAGCGGCGCTGGACCCTTCGTCGCGCAGCAGCAACAGAGCTCGCTCACCTTCGGCCAGAATCTTGAGCTGGTCGAGTGACAGCTTGCTGGCGGTGATCTGGATTTGACGTGCTGCGCCATCACCGGCGATCTCCTGCAAGCGACTGGTTTCCTCCAGTACGCGGGTTTGCATGTCCAGCATACGCCGCAAGCGAGTTTCGAGCGATGCTAGGGAACGCTCGACCTCCTCCTCTCGCAGTTGCCGCAGGATCTCTTCTAGCTCCTCGATCGCTTCGCGCAGTCGCTCCTCAGCCTCGCGCTGCTTCTCTACAGCCCCTTCACGCTCGGCCTGTTGCAGCTCCTGCTCGGCCTCTTTCATTTTTTGCTGAGCCTGCTCGATCTTCTGCTTGGCGCGCTCAGTAGGCGATTGCGGCGGTGTCGGCTCATCCTCGGCAGCCTGGCCTGCGGGCTGAGATTCGCCCGGCTTGGATTCACTCGGTTGTGACTCGCCTGGTTTTGACTCGCCCGGCTGAGATTCGCTCGGTTGTGACTCGCTTGGCTTGGAATCGCTAGGCTTGGAATCACTAGGCTTGGAATCACTAGGCTTGGAATCGCTAGGCTTGGAATCGCTAGGCTTGGAATCGCTAGGCTCGGAGTCGCTAGGCTTGGAATCGCTAGGCTCGGAGTCGCTCGGCTTGGAGTCGCTCGGCTTGGGCGCATCGGATGAATCATCCGAGGCCGCATCCTCTTTGGCAGCATCTTCTTTGGCGGCACTGTCGCTCGCGGGGGTCTCATCAGTCGCGGGCTCGTCTTTCGGGGAATCGGCCGACTCGGTTGGCGACTCGGCTGACTGCGCTCCTTGAGATTGTTGATCTGGCTGGCCCGCCTGCAGCTCTTGAGCAATGTCGGTAGCTTTACGAGTCAACTTCTCTTGATCCTGGGCGGCTTGCTCGATGTCCTGCCCCCCTTCGGTGCGTCCGCGCAGAGAGCTTTGCAGTCGCAGCAGTCGGTCGGTCTCTTCGATCCAGCGGCGGACTTCATCGCGTTGTTCGCGGATGCGCTTTTCACGGTTCTCGCTTTGCAGCAGTTCTAGCAATCGCTTGAGGTTATCGAGGCTGGATTTCTGCCTTTCAATCGCTTCGCTGTATTGACCTTGCTCCAATCGCGCGGCCGCATCGGCCAGCAGTTCGGTCAATTCGGATTGCTTACTGAGCTGCACTGCTTGCTGCAGCAGGGCGGCCCGCGTTGGGTTATCGGCCGCCTCTAGATCGGCCGAACGAAGTAGCAACATCTCGAGCCGTCCGAAGCGTTCGGCCACACTCTTCTGCCCCGCCACGATAGGCGGCGTGGTGGCTTCGGCCGTTGGCGGCGTTTGTTCGGCAGGCTGCGCACGAGCTTTCCCGACAAAGCCACATTGCACGCTCACGGTCAACACCAGTATGGTTGCGATCCAGGCTGAAATTAATTTAAGCACGATTCACCTTACTTCAGGAGATCCAGAATACGCTTGCGTTGCTCTTGTTCGGTCTCAGTCAATATTTTTTCTTGATCATCCAACAGGCCACGTACCAAGTCGACGATCTCGTTGAAGTCCTCAATGTCCTGCATGTTGGACTTGATCTCGTCCAATTTCAACAGCACGGCGTCCAACGCGGCACTGGACTGCGCAGCCGGCTGCGCACCACCGCCGGCCAGCGTGGCCGACTGAAGGTCCGCCAAGCTCCGCTGCAAGGTGCGGTATTCACTAGCCAGCAATTCCCGCAGCGGTAAACCAACTTTGGAAAGTAGCCTCTCCTGTCGATCATAGCTGTCGATGCGATTATTGACCAATTGCTGCCGCAGATTATCCACTCGCGCCGCTACGCTAGAGAGCTCCTGTTGCGATTTATCGGCTTGTAGTACGCTCTGCTGAGCCCACAGGCCCGCTAGTCGTTGAGTCTGTTCAGCTCGCGTCTCCCGCGTGGATTCTTGCTGTGCAGCCACGAAGCTGTAGCGATTGCGTTGGAGATTGCGTTGCAGGCCCTCGAATCGCTTCCCATCAAATTGAGCTGCTGCTTGAGGCAGATCGCTCTTGAGAGTCTGTAGAACCTCTCGCAGTTGCTCCAGTTCGGAGATGATCAGCTCGAGTCTCTGCCGCAATTCCAGCTCTTGGCGGTCCAGCATAACCAGCAGTTGGTCCGGCGTTACCACCGACAATTGTAGCGGTTGCCCACGCCCCACGTGCGGTTGCGGCCCCAGGTCGTAGTAATCGCTGGCGGCAACGACCAACCCCACTGTAGCCCCCGGCAGCAACTGGAGCTTGCCCTGCTGCTGAAGTTGGTCCAGATCGATCGTCGACTTCAATTCGTCATCTACCAAATCCATAGGTATCGCAAGCGTCTCGCCTTCGTTCGCGACAAGCTCCACACGCACCGATTGCACCCCGTGGTCGTCCACCACCGTCCCGACAATTGGCAGCATGGCCGTGGGTGTAATGCCCAGACCGATACCTTCCAGTTGCGAAGTGACTTCGGGAATTGTGTCTTCGCGAACCGTGATGGAGTATCGCGGAATTTGGGCGGCTGACAAACCGAACTGGTCAATCAGTCGAACTTCCACTACTTGGCTACGAGCCACCTTGCCGAGCGGAATTTGGAACGTGGCGTCGCTGCACTCCAAGCTGTGAACCTGGCCGGTCGGCTCGGCTGCATCCCCCTGTCCACCCTGAATCGCTACACCCTGTATCAAATAGTCGACGCGGCTCAGTGGTCCACTCGCAATACCGCTCAACGTCACGTCCGTCCCCTCGGGGATGAAGATGCCACTGCGGTACTCAAAAGACTCCTGCTGCGCTCGAACGCTGAGCGAATCGAGCAGATAGGACGGATATTGGCAGACCAATTGCATTTCCCCAATCACCGCTGGCTCGACGACTTCGATGGTCAAATCGCGCAGACGCGCGTCGAGTCCCACCACGTCCAGATGAATATTCTGGGTGAGCCCGTCGAGAGGCGGACCGTCGATGGTAAAGGGTTGCCAAGCATCGCGAGGTCCGCCGACGCGGCGCAAGTTGGCTCGTCCGCGCGAACCATCGTTGGTGCGGTAGTACAGAGTGCAAATCTCAGGCACCTGAGGTGCGTCCGTACCGGCGGAGACTTGCAGCATCGGCGCAGCTCCCTGGGGCACTCGCGCCACACCGTCGACAAACGGCACCCACACTCGCTCGGCAGATATTTGCGTTGAGAACGCGGGAACCTGCAACTGCAATCCATCGGCGCGAAGCACTGCGCTGCGTGGCCAGGGCTGATCGGACAGAGTGAATAAACGCCGCGACCACAACTCCATCCAATCAGGCATGCTCACCGCCGCAACCACCGTCACCAGCACTGCAAGCAATGTCGCCATGCCCGCTCCCCACAGCGGTCGCCAGTTGAACAGATCTTGCGGCCGAACTACGGCGATGCGTTCTGTAGCAGAGCGATGCACCCGGTCCAGCATAGCCTGATACGCGGCCGGATTAGAA
>CAKQNH010000466.1 GCA_934255105.1 uncultured Pirellulaceae bacterium | reverse complement strand
AGATACAGCAGATGCAACCCTACGTCCCCGGCGAACAGCCGCAGGGAGGCAAGTTCATCAAACTCAACACCAACGAAAACCCCTACCCGCCATCGCCACGCGTGGGTGCGGCCATCGCTTCGGCAGCAGCAGCCCGGCTGGAGCGCTATCCCGATCCGCTGGGAACGGCCTTTCGCGTGCGCGCGGCCGAAGTCCTAGGCGTCGAACCCGATTGGATTCTATGCGGCAACGGCAGCGACGATATCCTGACCGTGCTCACCCGCGCCTTTGTGGGCGCGTCGGATAAACTTAGACTCCCCTACCCCAGCTACATTCTCTATCGCACGCTGGCTCAACTGCAGGGTGCAGAGTTCGAAGAGGTCCGCTTCCGCGACGACTTTACACTGGGCGACGATTTCTCCAGCCCAGATGAAAAATTGCGATTGGCGTTCCTGCCAAACCCCAATAGCCCCAGCGGTACGATGCTACCGCCGCGGAGCATCGGCGACATGGCCGAGCAACTGGAGTGTCCGCTGCTAGTTGACGAAGCCTACGTCGACTTCGCCGATAGCAACTGCATCGAGCTGGTCAAACAGAACCCGCGGGTGATGGTTTCGCGGACCTTGAGCAAATCGTACGCTCTGGCCGGTCTGCGATTTGGTTTTTTGATTGCCCAGCCGCCGATCATTGCCATGCTGCGCAAAGTCAAAGACAGCTATAACTGCGATTCGCTCAGCCTGGCGGCGGCTACAGCGGCCATCGACGATCAAGCTTGGTTGCGCGACAATCGCGAGAAAGTCATCGCCACGCGGCAGCGGATGACCGAGCGTCTGCGCGGGCTGGGTTTTACGGTTACTCCATCGCAAGCTAACTTTGTGTGGTGTACCCGCCAGGATCGTCCCGTCCAACCGCTGTATGAAGCGCTCAAGCGCGACCAGGTACTCGTGCGCTATATGAACTATCCCAATTGGGGCGACGGGCTGCGGATCAGCGTCGGCACCGACGATCAGATCGACGCCTGCTTGAGCCTATTGGCTGGCTATTTGAGTTAGCTTCGTTGTAGCCGTTCACGTCATAGTCGTTGATCGCTCCGCCGATCATTGCTATTGGCAATACATTAGGAGCAACTTGAATGCTAGAAATCTAAGCAATTAATTAGAAGTATCCAAGCATCTGATCGGCGAAGCGATCAGCTACTCTCATCAACTTCCTACAATCCTTCCAAAGCAGCCTCCATGACCAACTCGCGCACCGCCAGCATCGACCGCCAGACGGCCGAGACCAAGATCTCTCTCAAGCTCAACATCGACGGTACGGGGAGCAGCCAAATCGCTACGGGCGTCGGCTTTCTCGACCACATGCTAACGCTGTTCGCCAAACACGGACTGTTCGACTTAGAGGTCAACTGCCAGGGTGACACGCACATCGATGCGCACCATACCACCGAAGACATCGGCATCTGCTTGGGGCAAGCCTTCGCCAAAGCGCTCGGCGACAAACGCGGCATCCAGCGCTACGGGCACGTCACGCTCCCCATGGAGGAGACGCTGGTCACAGCGGCCGTCGATTTGAGCGGCCGCAATTTTGTCGTGTTCAACGCCCCCATGCCAGCCGCCAAGATTGGCGAATTCGATAGCGAGCTGGTCGAGGATTTCTGGTATTCGTTTGCCAGCAACGCACTCTGCAACTACCACATCTTGCTGCACTACGGACGCAACACGCACCACATCGCCGAGGCCATCTTCAAAGCCTCCGCGCGTGCGCTGCGCATCGCCACCACGGCCGACGCGCGACAAACTGGCATCCCCAGCACCAAAGGAGTTCTGTAGCTTCAGGCTTGCAACATCCTATTAGCCCAGAGGCTTGAAACAACCTACTAGCCAGAGGCTTGCAGCATCTTATTAGCCCAGAGGGCGGTACATCTCTGCCGGTGGCGTCAGCCACCGGACACTGGCAACTGTTGAGCCAGCCCGGAGGGCGACACATGAATCAACCTTGTTTCACAAATACCCTGAAGCAACCTCCAATTCATCGAATTGGTGCACTTCGCCACTTTGGGTTTGTCTTTCTCCAGGCTTTTTTAATCTACTAACAGTTCGTTAAACCGCCTGGTCTGGCATCTCGCGCGGGGCTTTCCTTCGTTAGACCTCGCATCCGCGTGCCTCACTGGCACGCAGTCTAACGAAATCCGCATAACACTTCTACAGCTACCAAATGCGTACGCGGCTTTCAGGCGCGATATACATCGCATCGCCAGGCTGAACGTTGAAGGCTTCATAAAAGGCATCCATGTTCGACACGATGCCGTTGGCGCGGTACTCGCTCGGTGAATGCGGATCCTGCACCAGACGCTTGCGCAATTCAGGCTCGCGGTACAATCGCCGCCAGACTTGTCCCCAGCCCATGAAGAACCTCTGGTCACCGGTCAACCCGTCGATCTCAGGTGCCGGCTTGCCGTCAAGCGACATGCGGTAAGCTTCATAAGCAGTCGCCATGCCACCTAGGTCACCGATGTTTTCACCCAAGGTGAATTCGCCATTGACGTGCATGTCCGGGAACGGTTTGTAAGCGTTGTACTGCGCGACCAACTGGCCAGCCCGGCGCTCGAACTCGGTGCGATCATCGATGTTCCACCATTTGCGCAAGTTTCCATCGCCGTCGTACTGGCTCCCTTTATCGTCGAAGCCGTGGCTGATCTCGTGGCCGATAACCGCTCCGATCCCGCCATAGTTCACCGCATCGTCGGCTTGGAGGTTGAAAAATGGTGGCTGTAGGATCGCCGCCGGAAAAACGATCTCATTCATGACGGGGTTGTAGTAGGCGTTGATTGTCTGCGGCGTCATGTGCCATTCATTGCGGTCGATCGGTCCGCCCAGTTTGTCGATCTCGCGCTGATGCTCAACCTCGGCGGCGCGTACAAAGTTACCTACTAGATCGTCGGCCTTGATGACCAGCTTCGAGTAATCCTTCCACTCGTCGGGGTAGCCGATCTTAGTCGTAAACTTGGACAGTTTCTCGTGGGCCTGCAGCTTGGTGACTGGACTCATCCAATCCAGCCCATCGATGCGTTTGGCGAATGCCTTCTTCAAATTCTCGACCATCTCTCCCATCCGTTTTTTGGCTTCGGGCGGAAAGTGCTTCTCGACATACAGCTTGCCCACCATCTCGCCCAGGATGCCATTGGTCGCTTCCACGCCACGCCGCCACAGAGGCTTCTGCTCCTCTACGCCGCTGAGCGCAGTTTGGTGGAATTGAAAATGTCGCTTCTCACTGGCTTCGGTCAGATCCATGGCAAAGGAATCGATGATCTGAAAGGAGTAGTAGTCCTTCCACATCTGCATCGGGGCGATGCCGAGCATAGCATTGACGGCCGCCAAGTAATCGGGTTGGCGCACCACAAAGTCCGGTTGCTTGCCCAATCCGGATACTTCCAGGAAAGTGGCCATATCAAAGGCAGACAGCGCGGTGATCAGTTCGTCACGCGTGACTTTGTTGTAAGTTGCTACGGGATCGCGATTGCGAACTCGATCCCACTGTGCCCGAGCGATAGCCGTTTCCAGCTTGAGAATGTTCTTGGCAGCTTGCTGGGGCTTCTCATGGTCGATCATCGTTAAGACGTCGGCGATGTATGTCTCAAAATCGGCACGAGCTTGGACAAACATTGGATTGTCATCGACCAAGTAATAATCGCGATCGGGCAGTGTCAGCCCTGACTGGGTGAAGTAGACCGTGTATTGATCGCTCTGCTTGGCATCCGGTGAGACGTAGCCGCCGAAGGGGCCAGCGATGCCGATGCGAAACAGTTCTGCCAACGCCGTGGCAAACTGCTTCTTGTTTTTGATGCCTTGAACTTTTGCCAACAGCGGTTTGATAGGCTGCATACCCAGCGAATTGCGATGTTCGATATCGGTCAGGCTTTTGAAAAAGTCCCCCACTTTCTGGCTGTCGCTCCCCGCAGGGGCGTTCTGCGCAGCCGCCTGCTCGATCAGAGCGCGAACTGCCTCCTTGGCCTCGTCGTCCAGTTCAGAGAATGAGCCGTAATTGGATTGGTCGGCCGGGATTTTCGTAGCTTCCAACCAGCCTTGGTTGACGTATTCATAGAAGTTGTCGCCCGGTTTGACGGTCTTGCTCTGATATTGCAGCTCAATACCTGAGACGCCCTGGTCTTTGTCGGCGGCCTCTATCAGAGAACCGCACAGCAGTCCCGTCCCGACCAGCGACAAGACGGTAAGCAGCGGTCGAAAATTGCAAAGCATCGATGATTCCATAGATCGAGAAACGAAGTTTTGAAGATTACCAGCGCGAATTGGCAGTGATTTTTTACGCTGTGATTTTTTACGTAGCGGAACTCGCCAAGAGTTTCGGCAGCCTCTTGGCCGAAAGTCTTGGCGACTTCCGCTACCATTGGAAAGTTGCGGAGTTAAAAGCCCACAGCCTAGGAGCGTTGGCGGACCAATATTGTAACTGCCTTACAACTGCGAATAGGGCTTGGGGAGCCAATCGCTTTTTTCGATTTTGCTGACGGTCCCTTGGTATTTATCCACCGCCTTGAGGACTTGCCAATCGGGGTGTGCGACGAATGCCTTCCAGGCGGCCTGCCGCTCTTTATCATTGCTGTAGACCGTCATGTAGGTCAAATTCGGCATTCTATCGCCAATCAGCGCGTGCCCCATGAAGACGGGAGCAATGCCGCATTCCAGAAAAATCGGAACCTCACCCGCATTGAACATCTCGACCTTTAGGTCACCAAGCTTCTCCGTTGGGCTTTCGTAGACTCGCATTTCGAACAACCGC
>CAKQNH010000465.1 GCA_934255105.1 uncultured Pirellulaceae bacterium | reverse complement strand
GGTCCGTAGTTCGCCGTTCGAGCATCCGGTAGCCTTCCTAGTGATGGCCTCGACCACGGGCCTGCTGGCCTACGATTTTTTCTACTTCCGCGAGCAGACTTGCTTGATCGCTTGCCCGTACGGGCGGTTGCAATCGGTTATGCTCGACCCACAATCACTGATTGTGGCCTACGACTACAATCGCGGAGAACCACGCAAGAAGGGCAAGCATTTCCCTGAGGATAATGCTGGCGATTGCGTAGATTGCAATCAGTGCGTGGTGGTTTGCCCAACCGGCATCGATATCCGCGATGGCCTGCAGATGGAGTGCATCAACTGCACGCAGTGCATTGACGCCTGCGATGATGTGATGGACAAAGTCGGCTATCCGCGCGGCTTAATTCGCTATACCTCCGAAGATGCGTTGGAGAAGAAGCCGCCCAGGCTGCTGCGCGCGCGTACGATCGCTTACGGGCTGATCCTGACGGTAGTCATGTCGGCGATAGTTTATGCGCTGTCGCTGCAAGGGGGCTTCGACGCGCGAGTCATCCGCGGCAAGGGCGCGCCGTTTACCAGCGTCTCACGCGGCCTGATTTCCAACACGTTCTACATGCGTCTGGTCAATCGAACCGACAAACCGCAAAGTTATGCGTTTGATGTGCTGTTCCCGGAGGGGGCCGAACTCGAGGTGATCGACGAATCGCGATTGGAGTTGCAGCCCGGCCAGGCCACGATGGTACCACTGGGAGTTCGCTTCTCTAGCAGCTTGACCTTCGGTCGCGGCTACGTGCCGATTACTCTGTCGATTATCGACAGCGACCACAAGCATCAAGAGGTCAATTTTCGACTCATAGGACCCAGGCAGTAACATGATTGAGCAACCACAATCGCCCATCGATGAAACGTCGCGCGATTCAGCTACGACCGACTCTAGTGCGACGTTATCAGCGTCCGAGCACGCCCTGCTCGAACGCCGCGCCCGACGTTGGTGGGTTTCGGGGATCGTCGGCTTGCTCGGCTTGCAGGTCTTCATCGGAATTGGCTCGGTGATCCTGGCGGTCAGCGATCCGACCGTGGCTGTTGTCCCCAACTATCACCAGAAGGCGCTCGACTGGGATACGACCCAACGCGCCGCGCAGTTGACTGGCAAGCTCGGTTGGCAGGTCAAACCGCTGGTGGGGTTGGTCTCTGCAGGGGGTGACAAACGTCTGCTGCGCGTATCCATACAGGATCAACAGGGGCAGCCGGTTAGCGATGTGAACGTCTCAGCGACCGTCTATCATCATGCGCGCGGCTCTGAAGTTTACAATTTAGTTTTGGTCGAAACCGATGCTGGATACTACGAGGGTACGACCAGTTTGACTCAGGCCGGGGTGTGGCAAGTTTACATTCAGATCGAAGGTATGCATGGCATCGCCAGCGATAACCGCGAAATGATGGTGGAGTAAAGCCATGTGGGTCTTAGCAAGTGCAGTTGTCACGGCCAGTCTATTGGGAAGCATGCATTGCGTGGGCATGTGTGGGCCGCTAGCGATTTGGGCCAGTGGTGCCGGCGATCGCGTCTCGACAACGCAAATGTCACTCGCGACCTCCCTCTATCATCTCGGAAGATTGCTGACTTATGCCTTGGTTGGATTATTAGCAGGTGCC
The DNA here is from genome assembly GCA_934255105.1 of uncultured Pirellulaceae bacterium. Lineage (GTDB taxonomy): Bacteria > Planctomycetota > Planctomycetia > Pirellulales > Pirellulaceae > Aureliella. The sequence continues at coordinate 3,169 of CAKQNH010000465.1, read as the reverse complement.
GCCGGACAGTTGGTCGACGTTGGAGGTCAAGCGCTCGGGCTGCAATTGTTTGCCGCTCGCAGCGTGGGCGCGCTGATGATCGTCTTCGGCACGCTGCGATTAGTGCAACTGGCCCGCCAACATCGCGCACCGCAAAAGAACTTTGTGGGCCAAGCACCAAAGCCCAATTGGGTCACTCGGCAGTTGCTCAAACTCCGGCCTGTCGTATTTCGTCTGCCTGTCCCCGCGCGTGGCTTGGTGACTGGATTATTGACCGCCTTTCTTCCCTGCGGATGGCTGTATTTATTTGCGTTGGTAGCTGCGGGAACCGGTAGCATGCTCATGGGGTCTCTGGTCATGATGGCTTTCTGGCTGGGCAGCGTGCCAGCCTTGGTAGGTCTAGTGTCCGGCACGCGGGCGCTAGCGCTGCGATTCCGGCGAGTGATCCCAGTGGGTGCTGCAGTGTTGTTGATTGTGGGAGGGGGCTACACCGCTGCCGGACGCGGCTTTGCGAACCTCAATTCGCTGAGCGATATCCGGCTCTCTGGATCAACCGATTTTGCGCGAGTGGATGATCAGCCGGGAGAGTTGAACTCAGCAAACAACGGCGCGGTCTCGCAGCAATCGCGCGCCGAGGATGTTGCCAGTGGCTTAGCTAGGTTGATTGACAGCCCGCTGCCATGTTGCGAAGTACACGCGAGCGCAGTGAAGGAGCCCCCTTCGCCGTGAGTTCCTCGGATTCTGTCATCGTCGATCGCCGTGAATGCCTCTCCGCTGAGTCTGCAGCGCCAGTCGAAAGCCTGGCTGGTGAGGGGCTGACTGGTGAGCCCCAGCTCGCTGGCACTTTGCCCTGCATTCACTGCGGTCTGCCGACCCTGTGTGATTTAGGCACGCCGCCTGATCGCGTCTTCTGCTGCGCCGGTTGCCAGGGGGCGTACCAGTTGATTCACGGTTGGGGCTTGGAAGATTTTTATGCGCTCCGCGACCAAATGAAACTCACCGGCGCAGCGCAAGCCGCAGCCAAGGCGAATCGCTACGATCAGTTTGACCAGCCCGAGTTCCTAGGACCCTCGACGCCAGTTCAAATGGACGATGGGACGTGCCGCACCGAGTTCGCTATCCATGGCCTACACTGCGGCGCCTGCGCATGGCTGATCGAAAATGCAGCCGCTCGCGAACCCGGCCTGCTGTCAGCTCGCGTCAAGATGAGCGACCACACGATTCGTTTTGTGTTCGATCCGGCCGCGACCCAGCTCAGCCAAGTGGCACGACTGCTCGACCGACTGGGTTATGGCCTGGCACCTATCGACCCGAATCGCGACGATCAATTCCAGCGTGAGAGTCGGCGACTGCTGGTACAGATCGCCTACGCGGGGTTCTTTGCGGCCAACGCCATGTGGATTGCCATCGCGCTCTACGCGGGCGAGTTCTCTGGAGTCGAAGAGCAATACCGCTACTTCTTGGGCCTCATCGGTACCGCGCTGGGCGTATCGGCGGTTGTGGGACCAGGGCGAACATTTTTTGTCGGTGCCCTGGCGTCTCTGCGCACGCGCACGCCCCACATGGACTTGCCGCTGGCGCTGGCGCTGAGCGTCGGTACGCTGGTGGGGACCGTCAATGCAATCATCGGTCGCGGACACATCTACTTTGATTCTTTGGCCACGTTGGTGTTCCTGCTGTTGATTGGCCGGTGGATTCAATTTCGACAGCAGCAACGAGCCGCGCGGTCGGTCGACCTGATGTTGCGCATTACTCCGCGACACGCCACATTAGTCTCAGGTGGTTCCGATTCGAACGAGTCGGAAAAAACGGTGCTGGTCGATACGCTGCGGGCCGGTGATATCATTCGCGTCGCGGCGGGCGAACATGTTCCAGCCGATGGACGAGTCGTGCGTGGCAGCTCAAACATCGACCGCTCTTTGCTAACCGGCGAGAGTCTACCAGTCCCCGTGTGCATTGGAGAAAGCGTTGCGGCCGGTACGATCAACTTGGCCACTCCTCTCGATGTGCAAGTCACAGCCACCGGTCGCGACAGTCGCATTGGCCGCGTCATGCAGTCGGTCGAATCGGCCGCTACAGAGAAGATTCCTATCGTGCAGTTGGCCGATCGGATCGGTGGTGTGTTTGTCGTGACCGTGACCTGCCTGGCGTTGGCAACGTTTGCGTTCTGGGCGCAATGGAGCCTAGCTGCCGCGACCGCCAACGCTACCGCACTGCTGATTGTGGCCTGCCCCTGCGCGCTCGCGTTGGCTACGCCGCTGGCTATCGCCGTCGGTTTGGGACGCGCTGCCAAGAGCAATATCCTAATCCGCGACGGGCATGCTCTGCAACAGTTGGCTCGTCCCGGCGTGCTGTGGTTTGACAAGACCGGAACGCTGACCGAGGGAAAGCAGCGCGTGTCGACTCTACATGGCTCGCTCGATGGCCTGCGATTGGCTGCAAGCATCGAAGCCAGTTGCCGACATCCGGTCGCGCAGTCAATTGTGTTTGAAGCCCAGCGCCGTCGACTGGCGCTTCCCGCTGGAGCAATTCTGGACCGCGTGTCTACAAGCGGTGTGCTGGGAACGGTCGGCCAGAGCGTCGTATGCGTGGGGAATTTGCGACATATGCAGGAGCATCAAATCGCGCTCGGCCCCGATTGGCTACAGCGGTTCGATCAGTTAGCCGCCGCTGGCGAGAGTCCGATTGTGATCGCCGTCGATGGACAAGTCGTTACGCTGCTGGGGTTGTCCGATCCATTGCGGTCGGATGCTCGGCCAATGGTGGACGAATTGAAGCGGCGTGGCTGGACCCTGGGGATCCTCTCCGGCGACCATCCCGACATTGTGCGTCGGGTTGCAGAGACACTGGGATTGCCCCAGGGGCGTTGCTGCGGTGGTCTGAGCCCCGAGGATAAATTGGCAACCATCCGCCAGTCACGGCAGGCTGGGCAGTCGGTAGTGATGATCGGCGATGGGGCCAACGATGCCGCCGCGCTGGCCGCCGCCGACGTGGGCATCGCGCTACGGGGTGGGGCCGAGGTCAGTCTGCAAGCCGCGCCTGTTTTCATCGCCTCGGGACGACTGGCCAGCCTGCTTACTCTACTGCGTGGGGCGACGTCGACAACCCGCCTGCTGATACTAACCTTTAGCTTGTCGCTAGCGTACAATCTAGTGGCTGTGGGGCTGGCCATGACCGGTTGGGTCAGCCC
>CAKQNH010000464.1 GCA_934255105.1 uncultured Pirellulaceae bacterium | reverse complement strand
TCCATGCCAACTCGTGAACGGTACAGCAAGCGGTAGGCTTCCATGAGCGACTTGATGGCTTCGCTGGAGAAGTTCTTGCGCTTCAGAGCCACGACATTGACAGTCCGTGGGCGGGCGGGGAAGCCTTCGACCAACATGTAGGGTGGCACATCGTGCAACACGCGACTCAGGCCGCTGACAAAACTGTAGGCACCGATCGAGGCGAAGTGGTGTACAGCACAGCCGCCAGACAGGGTGGCATCCGAGGCGACATGCACGTGGCCGCCGAGCATAACATTGTTGGCCATGATCACTCGATCGCCCACTTTGCAATCATGTGCTACGTGGCTGCAGGTCATCAGGTAGCAATTGCTTCCCAGCGACGTGACGCCATCTTCTTTTTCGGTAGCCCGATTGACCGTGACCGATTCGCGAAACACATTGCCATCGCCGATGATGACCTGGGTCGGCGAACCTTGGTAGCTCAGGTCCTGTGGTTCAGCACCGATGACCACTCCCGGAAAGAGATGGTTGTTGCAGCCGATTGTGGTGTGTCCCGTCAGCGTGACATTATTTTCCAGCCGCGTGCCGCGGCCCACTTTGACATGGGGGCCGATGACGCAGTGATGGCCGACACGGACTTCCTCGTCGAGTTCCGCGCGGGGATCAACGACGGCGGTATGGGCTATGATTGTGGCCATACAAACCAGCTTTCAGGGATAATCTTGGAGGTCATTGGCAAGGGGCAGGGAACTACGAGTGTTGTTTGGCGAGGCGGGCGACAATCGCCGCCAGCTATCGGTAACCAGTAGTAATAATTGCGATCTTTCATGAACAAATAAACTTTGTCCGCTATGCGGCCAGCCGGGGCTTGGTCGCTAGCGGGCGGGCACCTGCGGTTTGCCCAGCAGCCTGCTGGGTGCACTGCTGGAAACCCTGCTGGGTGCTCTGTGGGGCAGCCCTTTCAAGGTACAGTTCGCGTAGGGCAGCGGCCATTGCTCCGTTGAGTTGGTGGCCACTGCGGTGCGCGGTGATGCGTCCTACCACATCGATGCCCGCCAACGCTAGGTCACCTATCAAATCCAGCAACTTGTGCCGGGCGCATTCGTCGGGGTAGCGCAAGCGATTGTTAACCGGACCGTGTTGGTCGAACACAATCAAGTCTTGTTCAGTCACATGCAAGGCCATCCCCTGAGCCTGAAGCTGGCGGGCAGTATCAACGCCGATAAATGTCCGGGCCGCACAAATCGTCTCAAAGAACTCTCTGGGCTGCAGACGGATGGCGCGGTTGGCTTTAAGGATCGGTGACGCGGACCCGAAATCGAGCTGATACTCGAGCTGTAGGCAGTGAGTCACCGAACTCTGGTTGGGAAAGGGGACAATCCCATTGCATGGCAGGTTGGCAACCTGAAGAGCGGACACCTGTGGCGTTGCCAGCGGTTCCGCCACGATCCACTGCCGATCGTCGCCCACGCGTATAGTACGCTCGAGCAGCAGCGTGGCGCGTGGCTCGGGCAACTGGCACCGCCCGGCGCTTTGCAAGGCCAGCGCGAAAGCGAAACTACTGCCGTCCATGGCAGGCATTTCGCTGGCGGTACAGTGGATGATAGCGTTGTCGATCTGCAATCCTTGCAGAGCGGCCAAGACGTGTTCCACCATATCGACCTCTGCGCGGCCTCGAATTAGTCGTGTCCGCAATGGCATGCTAGCCCGATTCTCGGCCACGGCCGATACGCTAGGATGCCCTGGCAGATCAGTGCGCACGAAGCGGATGCCGCAGTCGGTCGGCGCGGGTAGGAAGGTCAAGCTGTTGGCTTGGCCGGTCCAGTATCCACGACCACTGACCGTGCATGGAGCAGCTAAAGTTGTCTGATTTCGTTCCGCTCGCATGACTTCCCTGTCTGAGCGCCTAAGGTGTTTCAGTCGTAGCAGGCTGCACAAATCTTAGATCTTAAATCTTAGATCTTAAATCTTAGATCTTAGATCTTAGATCTTAAATCCTAGATCGCAGATCCTAGATCGCAGATCCTAGATCGCAAATTGCAGATCTCAAATCTCAAATCAAATGCACCCTACCGACTCAGTCGCACTCGGCTGGCGCGACCCACTTGAGTGAATGATTGCATTAGCGATTCGTTGTGGCACCCGCGGCGGCCGTCTTGGCAGCTTCGTTCTGCAATGCCTTGAGGACCCAATCGGTGTAGTCTACCGTGGGGCTGTAGTACAGCACATCTTGGCTCATCACCATCTGCACCGTCTCTGGTTTGTTAGCGTCCATCTTTTCGCGAGTGATGCGCATGACCAATTGAATGCCCATGTTGTCGCTCAGGTACTTGACCCAGTGAGTGATTTCGCTGTAGACCTTAACCAGCACGTTGGCTCGCGAAGAATCAAACTCCTTGCGCATCTTGACCAGCTCTAGCCGAAACTCCGTATCCTGCGAGGCGATGGCCTTTTCCTCGCGATCGTACTCAGGAGTACCTTCGGTGTACTTCTCGCGCAGTTGTTCCATCTGCTTGAGAATCGCGTCGCGTTTTGCTGACATCGATTCGTCGGCGGCCTTCATGCGCGTCTCGATCGATTTGATCTCAGACTCCATGGTGGGATGGTTTTTGAGCAGGAAGCCGACGTCGATAACGCCCACCGTGGGGCGAGCCGCCTGAGTCGCCTGAGCGCCTGCTGCGGCCGGCTGAGCCTCTTGGGCGGCCAGCGAACTGGCGAAACTACCTAAAACAATCGCTGCGATTAAGCTCCAAACGCGCACTGTGGCACTCCTTGCACTGTGGGGTAAGCAAACGGGGATTTGCCCCGGACCAGCGGCTTCAAATCCTTTGAGCCGATGTCGACGATTGGCGTCGACAATTGCTCGGCATTGTGCAGAGTTCGCCAGTCCAGGTAAATAGCGAATCGCCACCTAAATGGGCAGAGTTGCAAAATGTTTGCTTTGGCAGCGTACAACCGGCGATAGCGATCAGGCAATTTCGATGGGAAAGGGGAGCACGTGTGCGATGTTGTCGGCACCTAGCGCGACCATTAGCAATCGATCTAGCCCCAAAGCGCATCCGCTACTGGGAGGGAGGCCGGCGCGCATGGCCTGCACCAGTCGACTGTGGGTTGGGAGCGGAGGCTTGCCGTCCTCAGCCCGCATGGCCAACGACCGCCGATTGCGGTCTTCCAGTTCATCCGCGTCCAGCAATTCATGGTATCCGTTGGCCAGCTCCACGCCATCGATGAACAGTTCATAGCGTTCGGCAGTGCGGCTGTCCTCTGTGCAGAGCTGAGCCAAGGCGGCTTGGGAAGCGGGATAATGCGTTACGATGACGGGTGCCTCGCGTCCCAGCTTGGGCTGGACAACTTCGGAAAACAGTAGATCCAGCCACGCGTCGCGTTCATCGGTCCAGTCTAGCGGTACGCCTAGCTGCGCAGCGACGGCCAGGCGGCTCAGCTCCTGCACGGTCGCCAGCAGTGGGTCGCAAGCGAGCGCGCTGAGAAATGCGGCTTGGTAGCTCATCTGTTCCACTCGTTCCACCCCCAGCGTCGCCTGGATCAGTTCAGCTAAAAAGTGAACGCCCTGCGCCAGATCTGCGCCGACCAAGTACCATTCCAGCATGGTGAACTCTGGGTTGTGGTACTGGCCACGCTCGCCGGAGCGAAACACGGAGGTGATTTCGTAGATTGAACCGGCACCTGCGGCCAGCAGTCTTTTCATGCAGAATTCGGGCGAGGTCTGCATGTAGAACGTGGCCTCGCCGAAGTCTGCAAGCGCCAGGCTGGTGCCCGGCAAACAGACCGGGTCGATGTGGCGGTCGATGACCGTGTCGCGGCTTAGAATCGGCGTCTGGACTTCCATTACGCCCCGCCTGTGAAAGAACTCGCGAATCGACCACAACAATTCACCTCTACGTTTAACATGCTGTACACTAGCAGTAGGCTGCCAGAGCTGTGGATTTACTTCGGACATCAATGATTGTTTCGCTCTAAACCGTTTGTCGTAGCTGGGTCAGAGATTGTACGGCGTCGCGAGGGGCTTGGCGACCTTGTCGGCGCAGTTGGAAAATAGAGTTCGAGTCACCATTATGATGAAACTAAAAGCTCTGGCTGCATTTTGCCGCCGCATGGGAGTCGGCCTGAAGGCTGGTGTGGATATCCAGCGTTTGCTGGAATCCGAGCAGCGGATGGGGGACGCTCGGCACCAAGCGGCCATGGCCCAAGTGAGCCAGAGCATCCGCTCGGGTAATACGCTGGCCAAGGCGATGCTCGAACAGAAAAAACACTTCCCGCCGCTTCTGATTCAAATGGTTCATGCCAGCGAAATTGGCGGACGCATGGAAGGCATGTTCGCCTATATGTCCGGGTACTACGAACAGCTCAAAGCCACGCGAGCGGTGTTCATCAGCCGCATTACGTGGCCATTGATTCAGTTGGTCATGGCGGTGGGCATTATCGGGCTGGTCATTCTCATTCAAGGGATGCTCAGTCCAAACTCGCAGTACGACGCATCGGGCGTGGGGCTGAGCGGCGTGAAGGGGTTTATTATCTACTGCCTAGTGGTCACCGGTGTGGCGGCATTCTTGACGGTAATAGCTTATGGGTTGTGGAAGAACTGGTTCAACTGCCACCGTTGGTTAATGCCCATCGTGCAGCGCATTCCCACTTTGGGAACTGCCTTGGTAACGCTCGGCCTGTCGCGCTTGAGCATGACGCTGTCGATGCTGCTCAACGCGGGCGTCGAAGCGCAGCGGAGCGTCAAGCAAGCGTTCCTGTCGACGGGGAATTACTATTTTATTGGCGGCATGGATCGCGCTGTGGCCGCCGTAGCCCGAGGTGC
>CAKQNH010000463.1 GCA_934255105.1 uncultured Pirellulaceae bacterium | reverse complement strand
GCTGAGGCTTCGTCGGCAGAACGTGCGACGCGTCCTTCAAGTACCGGTACACCCGCTTGGCGAAAGAGTTGCTTGCCTTGGTACTCGTGAATCTTCATCTTGTTTCAACCCGGTAAGATCTTGTTTGCACGCTTACAGCCACTGGCGGGCCGCACAGACTGCGCGATTGTAGAACCGGATTATAGGCAGTACCGGCCCCCTGAAAAGACACCGCAAATAAATTGCCATGGTCCACCGCTCAGAATCTTGATATATGCAATTGCGGACGGCTACAGGCGACCGTCGCCCCCTTTTCACCTAGGCAGTTTTAAACTACATCGATCTCGGTCGGGACCTGACTCATGGAATTCTCCTTTCGACTCAAGCTAGCGCTGCCAATGGTCGCGGCCGTGATACTGTTTTCGATGGGTTGCTCCCCACCGCCTCAAGCCTCTACCTCGCAACAATCCGCTGCGGAAGATGCCGGTGGGACTGCGCGCGAATCCTCGACCGAGAATTTCCCCACCTCATTGGAACACTACAGTGGCAGCGCGGTACTGTCCCAGCCCGCGCCCCCGGCTCCTAACTACGCCATCCCGCAGAGTGCCATCCCGCAGAGATCCTCTGCAGGCACGTCCTCATTTGCCCCCCCACGCACCTCGCAGGCTGATTCCCTGCCAGACATGTCGGTGCCAGCGAATTTGTTGCGCGCGGCACCTATGCCCGTCCTACCGCCCGATAGTGCGGGCAGCCACTTGAGCCAATTGCCCGCCGGCGCACAGCACAATAGCCAGCAAGGCTTCGCGACCGTCCGCGTGTTCTACGCGACCGATCGCCAGCGCGGCGAATTGTCGCTGGCCAATTATCAAATCGAAGGCCAAAAGCAAACCTTCTTAACCTTGTGCGCGATCGCTGCAGCGTTCATCGCCTTTACTTTCTTTAGCTTGCTCCTCAGGCGCGAACGCATGGGTGCCCTGTGCGCGGTCGTCGGCGGTGGCGTGGGCTGCCTGGCTGCCGCCCTTATATTTTTTGGCGAGGCAAGCATCGAAAAGCATGGCGTAGTTTATTCAGGCGCGCGAGGCGAGCTGACGCGCGGCATCTGCGACGTGACCGTCCCCGATACCCATCGTCGCGGACGCATAGAGCGCCCAAGCCTGCTGCGATTCGAATTCCAAGAAGACCAACGGCAGCACATCGTGCTCACCAGCGCGGTGGAATTGTCCGAAGGAGAGTTCACCAAGAAGCTGGCGCAGACGGTCGGCCAGTCGCCCCAGCGCGACCTGTTGGTCTTCATCCACGGGTACAATGTCAACTTCGAAGCTGCGGTGCAACGCACTGCGCAAATCGCAGTGGACCTCCCCTTCGAAGGTGTGCCCGTGTGTTACAGTTGGCCCAGCCAAGGTTCACTGCTGGGCTACTCGATCGATGAAAACAATTCTGAATGGACCATCCCGCATCTCAAGCAGTTCTTGCAAGAGCTCGTTCGAGACAGCGGCGCCAAGTCGATCAATGTGGTCGCCCACAGCATGGGCAATCGGGTAATGACATCCGCCATGCAACAGATCAATCAGGGATTGGCCGCGGGCTCGCCGCCCCCCTTTGACCGCATCGTACTGGCAGCCCCCGACGTGGACGCCGACCGCTTCCGCCGCGATCTGGCACCCGCTCTTTTAAATGTCTCACAGCAAGTTACGCTGTATGCCTCCTCTAGCGACCAAGCCCTGATCGCGTCTAAGAAAGTCCACGGTTACCCGCGGGCCGGTGAAGGAGGTGCCAACCTGGTTATCGTGCCGGGCATTGAAACGATCGATGTCAGCGGCATCGACTTGAGCTTGCTGGGGCACAGCTACTACGCCGATAGCCAGTCGCTACTGCGAGACTTGTTCGGCGTGGTCCGCGCGCGGCTACTCGCTCCGCAACGGCAATCGTTGGTCTCGCGCCAAAGTGGCAACTCTGTGTATTGGCAATTGGCCGATCAACACAACACCGCCGACCGCCGTCAACCAAACTACCTACGCTAAGAATAGGTAGGCTCGTAACGAGCGCCGCGGTCGTTACGGGCCTGCGAGAGAGAGTTTCAATAGGTCTTCGGCCGAGAGTTTGTCGATGGGCACGTTGACGATGGTGCCATCCTGCTTCTGCAAGATGACCTTCGTTGCATCGTGGCCGAGCAATTTGGCAACGATCGAAAAATCACCCGACTTGTCTTTCCAAGTACGGAAGCCGTCGGGCGACTCGGTAGCCTTCTCAACCGCCGTGCGGAGTTGTTCCTCGGATACCAATTGCAATACGGTCACGGCTGTCGAGACGCCGCCGCGCATGCGGGCAGTGGCTGTACCTGCCACGTAGACTGGACCCTCGATGATTTCCCCAGCCGACATACCAGCGGTCGAGGGTGCCCACAGCAGATAAGGAGTCTCTTCCAATAGCACCAGCGCATCGTGTTCATTAAAAGCGTGCAGTACAATCAATTCATCTGCGTAGCCGATGGTCTCATTGCGTCGCACGGACAATGCTGGGCCATGATTCCACAGCAGTGCGTAGAGCGATTCGGGGTCGGACTTTTCCCGAATCTCGCTCTTGAGTTTCGTTAAGACTTTAATGCGTTCAATCTGCTGTTGGACCACCGCCTGCTTGACGCTCTCGGACTGAAAGAACCACTTCGGGGCGCGTTGGCCGCGAACGGCGATGCGAGCAAACGGGGTGTCTTCGCTTTGCAAGCCTGGTGGCATGCGGTTCTCACCCTTTTTCATCTCCTTCAAATCCATGCTCATTTGCGTCGTCTCAAGGCGCATGCTCTTAAGCAATTCATCAAATTCGCTGATGCCGCTGGCGACGTATTGAGCAAACACTTCATCGGAAATTTTTGCCTCGCGGATGGGGCTGTCTTCACTTGACCCCGAAGAGGATTCACGCATTTTAACTTTGCCAGCCCCGGCAGCCAGGGATATCGTGGCCGTATTGCGAGCGCGCGACAAAGCTTCGGTAATGTCGATACCCGAGATGCCAAAGTTCAAATTCTGCGCAGTTCCCTGCGAAGCCAGCGTGCTCATCCCGACCACCTCCCCGCTTGCATTGATCAGTGGCCCGCCACTGTTGCCGGGTGAAATGGCCGCGTCGACTTGAATCCAGGTCCCTTTATGGGTCGAGTCGATTTCGCTGCCGGGCCGGATGGCGCTGACGATACCGGTGGTAGCGGTGAAGGCCAGTCCATGCGGCGCTCCAAGCGCGGTGACTCGTTCCCCCTTGCGTGGCAGCGCGACGGCAAGTGCAATGGGCGGAGCTGAGGTATCGGCAATATGCGCAATGGCAATGTCTTTGGCTTCTTCAATCAGCTTGGTCCCCAGGATGGGCGCGCGTCTGCCATCGGGAAAGAACGCCACCGCACTGGTCGCTCCGGCCAACACGTGACAATTGGTTACCAGCGTACCCATGTTGTCGACCACAAAGCCGCTGCCCAAGCTATCGCCGTCGGCAGAGGTGACCTCGATGCGAACCACGCTCTTTTCCGCCTTTTCAATCACGTCTGCCAGCGAAGTGGACGACATGGAATCCGACTGAGCCGACCGACCGTTTGACGCGGCGACTTGACCGCCGGTCGCACTGCTTGATGAGTCACTGGACGATCCACCAGACGAGGTGCTGCTACTTGGCGAGGCTACATGCATCGAGGTGTTGGACATGTGCGTCTCTGAATCCAACGCATGCTCGTTCGGCGATCCGCCGGTCGAGCGAGTCGATGTAACGCTGGAAGAGGAGTCATTAGCCAGTGAACTTGCCCCCCAAGAACTGATTTGTTGCGTATCGTCGGTGGAGCCTTGGGCGGTTGCGGAAGAGCTACTGAGTAGCTCTCCTCCGCCCGTATCACCTGCAGCCAATCGCGATTGATCAGCCGCTTTGAACGAGCCAATCCAAGAGAAGGCAAAGTAACCACCGATGCCGATGACCAATACGCCAACCAGAACCAACGGCAGGACGATCATGACTACGGGTGAGGGTGCGGACTTGGGTTTCTTTTGCAGGATGGGTCGAGCGGGCAGAATGGGACGCGAGAATTCGGCGCTAGCCAAAACATCGTCAAAGGGATCGTTCGCCGAAGGTGCCTGCACCGGCTTGGCAATCACAGAGCTGGTAATCACCGGCTTGGCAACTACCGCTTTAGCTACTACTTTAGCTACTACCGCTTTGGCTACCACTGGCTTGGCCACCACCGGCTGCGCAGGCTGGTTCTTACCGCCAAGTCGCACTTGGAACAGGTGGGCACACTTGGGGCAGGTCAAGGCAACTTGTCCAGTCGCGCCGGCTTGAAAACGCATCGCTTGAGAACATGCTGGGCAGTTGACTTGAACTAGCTCACTCATGCGAATATTTCCCTTTAGACAAGCTATAAATGCGTCAGTAATTCATTGCTAAGCAAAATCTCAAAACCAACTGCCGCCCCCATTTGGCAACGCTGTGAAGCATTTTTTGTAGAACAGTAGAACAGTTGTCTCAACTGTTCGTCGCTGGCTTCGCCAGCGACCTGCCAACCAAACGATTGGGGACAATCGTTTTACGGGCAAACCAAACGATTGGGCCAAACGATTGAGGACAATCGTTTTACGTGCAAACCAAACGATTGGGCCAAACGATTGGGGACAATCGTTCTACAAATATGCTTCATAGCGTTGCCCATTAGGATGCCAATTCTACACGCGCAGTTCCCACTTGTGCAAGAATTTAGGAGAATCTATCGGGGGGACTGGCAAACTGCGCGACAGCCCAACCAGCGGCCTGAGCTAACATTTCATCTTCGTCTTGGCGCAATCGCTCCAGCGACTCGTAGGCTTCGGG
>CAKQNH010000462.1 GCA_934255105.1 uncultured Pirellulaceae bacterium | reverse complement strand
GTCCTAGCCTGCGGACTCAGTTGAATCCATTTGTGGCTGAAGTGGCCTGTTCGGCCTGCGACGGATCGCGACTGAATCAAGATGCCGGGGCAGTTAAATTCCGCGATCTGACCATCGGCAACTTTACGCAAGGGACGATTAAATGGTTCCACGACCAAGTGACGAGTTGGAAATTGACTCGCCGCGAACAAGAGATTGCCGGTGAACTGGTGCGCGAGCTCGCCTCACGCAGCGAGTTCCTGCTCGACGTGGGACTGGAATATCTTTCGCTCTCGCGGCCAGCTAACACGCTCAGCGGGGGTGAGTCGCAACGCATTCGATTGTCCAGCCAGCTTGGCAGCGGCTTGTGCGGTGTGCTCTACGTATTGGATGAACCGACGATCGGGCTGCACCCGCGCGACAATTTGCGTTTGATCGGTGCGCTGAAAAAACTGCGCGACTTGGGCAACACGCTGCTGGTCGTCGAACACGATCGCGACGTGATCGAAAGCAGCGATCAAATCTGTGACTTCGGACCAGCCGCTGGTAGGTTTGGCGGCGAGTTGGTAGCGCACGGTACGCCGCAGCAGTTGATGAGCTCGCCGACCAGTGTGACTGGGCCATTCCTGAACGATACGCAGACCATTCCTGTTCCGGCCAATCGCCGCAGCCAGGACAAGGGAACCATCCGCCTGCGCGGTGCTCGCTGCCACAATCTACAGGGTGTAGACCTCGACCTGCCGCTGCGGCGTTTGACGGTGGTGACGGGGCCCAGCGGTAGCGGTAAGAGCACGCTGATCAACGAAGTCCTGTACCCCGCGCTGGTCAAGCGCTTGGCCAAGCAGTCGACCAAAAAAATTCCGTTTCAAACGATCGAGGGTGTCGATCTGGTCGACAAGGTCATCCGCGTGGATCAAAGCCCCATCGGCTCCAACCCCAGCTCGACCCCGGCAACGTATACCGGCGTATTCGATTTGATTCGCCAGCTCTATTCGCAATTGCCTGACGCTCGTGCGGCTGGTTACACACCGCGGCAATTTTCGTTTAACGTGCCCGGCGGACGCTGTGAGAAATGCGAAGGCGCAGGCCAACTGCGCATCGAAATGCACTTCTTGCCCGACGTGTGGGTGCAGTGCGACAGTTGCCACGGCCGACGCTTTACCGAAGATGTGTTGTCGATCGACTACCATGGTTTCAGCATCCACGACGTGCTGGAGATGCAGATTGGCCAAGCGGTAGACGTCTTCAGCAATATCCCAAAAATTCGGCGGACGTTGCAAACACTGGTCGATGTTGGACTGGATTACATCTCCCTCGGTCAATCCGCCCCCACGCTCTCGGGCGGCGAAGCGCAGCGCGTCAAGCTGGCTGCTGAGTTGTCGCGGCCCGACACGGGCAAGACGCTCTACTTGCTGGATGAACCCACGACTGGCCTGCACTTTGGCGACATTATCAAACTGCTGGAAGTCTTGCAGCGATTGGTCGACTTGGGGAACACCGTGCTGGTCATCGAGCACAACTTGGATGTGATCAAAGCGGCCGACTGGGTGATCGACCTCGGCCCCGAAGCGGGGAGCGACGGAGGGCAATTGGTCTTTGCCGGTACTCCCGAAGGATTGGTAGAGCATGCTGAGCAGACGCGCCCTGAGGCGGCGGGCCGAGGCAAAAAGGGAGGTGCGGCCAAAAGCAGCGGCAAGCGTCCCGCGCGCAAGAAGAAATCCGACGAGTCAAGCGATGTTGCCGACGCAGCGCCTGCCGACATACCACCAGCCGACAAACTGCGTAGCTATACGGGCGAAGCGCTGATTCCACTGATGCGGACTGCCGAATTCATCGAGCGCGAGCGGTACGATCATCGCGCGGCGAGTCAATTGCAGGAAGGGGATTTGGAGCTGGAACAAATTGGTCGCGATACGCTGCTTCCCTGGCAGGCCGATGGGCGACGCTGGCATACCCAAGACAGCGTGGACCGCAGCGGCGGCGCGATCCGCTGGGAGCGAGACATCTTGGTCAAAGTCATCCAGGCCTTGGAGACCGTCGATGGTTTTGCGTCCACCAACTGGGACAGCCGCAACATTGTAGAAGTCGCTGGCCCGGTCAAAAGTCGCGGTTGGTTTCTGCACGCGATCACGGCTGAGACGTGGCTGCTCAAGCTCAAGTTCCGCGTCCCTCGTCGGTCGTATACCAAGGCACAGTTGCTAGCGATTGTTGAATTGCCGACGCTCAACCAAATGCAGGGGGTCGAGATCTATGGCAATGAACCGCGCGTGACCGCCAAAGCTGCTGGGGCGTGGATGGAGCTGGAACTGCGTCCGCACACCTTGGCGGAGATCGACACGCCCGAGTTCTGGCGTTGGCTGCGCGATGCGGCGGCGGCTTTCTTGGGCAAGACGGCGCCTGTGGCTGAGACCGTGGCGACGAGCGATCCTAAAGAGCATACTCCATGGAAGGTTCTCAAGCAGCGCTGGCACTCGCTGCGCAAGGGCTTCCCACCCGGGCGCACCGTGGTCTGGCCGGCTGAGACGTTGAGCGTTTTTATTCAGTCGGTCCATCAATCTGCCGCCGGAGGCAGGTGGCGTTGGGACGAACAAACCACCGCTCGATATTTCCTGGCAGGTAGTAGCGAGCCGTGGATCGTCTTGCACACCAAGCGGCCCGAAGGGCTGATCGCTGTGCTGCATGGACCGCAGGGTTATGACCCCGGCGATTTGGTGGACGGATTGCCCGTCAAGCTACAGATGACCTCACGGGGCGACGATGGGCAGCAGTTGCAGATGGCCTTTACCGAATTGCAACAACCGCGCGATGCCAGCGTCAAGAAGCTACTCACCCGACACATGCACTTCGTCAGCCAAGTGAAAGTGCCCTAGAGTTTTAAGTCGCAAATACAAACTCTCGTAGCATCATTGCCCTTGTTTGGCGATTAAGCAACTTTGGAACGAGGAACTGTCTACCGCTGCGTGCCCCATGAATCGGGAGTGCGAGCGATGTTGGCGCTTTGATACATGGGTAGGAAGCGATAGTAAACTTCCAAGCACAAGCAGCTCATAGCCGTCGAATAGACGCGGCCGCCGTAGCCGCCCCACAATGCATCGGGATTCCAACTCCCCGCCTGCTGCGCATAAACTGGCTCCTGTGTTGTCAGCAGCCGCTGCTTGAGCGCTGCATTCCACTGGTGCCAGCTCTCGTCCTGTAGCTGGAACAGCGCCAGCGTCGCATAGTACCAAAAATAGACGTTGTCCTCACCCACACCTGGGCGGTGCTGCATGATCATGGTCAGCGCCTCCTGTTGCGCGGCCGCCGAGGGAGGATAGTCGATGAGCAGACGGCACGCCAACCCTTCAGCGGTCATGGTTTCGCTCGGCCGGCCCTCTTTGGGGCGATAGGTGAACAATCCCCCGGCGCGACCCGCCGTGCATGAATCGATAAAGCCATGCATCCGCTGCGTGACATCTCGAGGTACTGCAATACCCGACCGCGCGACGCTCTTGAGCGCCATCGCTTGCCATCCAAATTGGCTCATGTCGCCGGGGTCGCGTGGGCTGTAACGCCACCCACCGCCGCGAGGATCCTGAGCGTTGATCGAATACTGCGCGGCGCGGATCAGCGAATCGCGGATGGCCGCGTCGCCGGTCATTACATGGGCTTCAGCTAGCGCCAATGTGGCGATGCTGTGGCAGTACATGCGCGCGTTGAGCACCCCGCGATCTTTGCCAACCTGCTTGGGGCCCGACAAGTCACCCGACGGCATCTGCGCTCGCAGCAAGTACCTCAGTCCCTGCTGCACATTGGTTTGATACTTGCCATGCACGTGCGTGTGGCCCGCCGACAGGAAAGCCAACAATGCTAAGCCACTGACACCCGTGTCAGCCTTCTCCCCAGTGCCGAAGCGGCTCTCTCCGAGCGCTCGCGTTTCTGTGCCGCCGCCAAATTGCTGCGCGTTCCAACTGCCGTCGGAAGACTGGGCCGCAGCCAGCCAAGCGAGCCCCGCTTCCACGGCCGCTTCGCTATCTTGATCGGCCCCGAAAGCCGTGGCCAACTGCAGGCGATTGGTGGCTTGCCGCAATTGATATTCGGGTGGCAGATGTACGTCGGGAGGCAATTGAATCTGTGGAGGAGACACTGGTGATTGGCTAGCTGAAACGGGCAGCGCCGCATTCGCAGGTGCAGAGTTTGAAGGTGCTGAAGCCGTCGCCGCCGGTGGCAGGACGCTTGGCGGTATGTCCAAGTCGGCTGTTAGTGCGGACTGTGCGTCGGAAGTTTCTGCAGCCGCGCTAGCCCCCTGCGCGAGTTGCTCGGCTGTTAAAGCGGACTGTGGATTATCCGGTGCTGATCGACTGGGCTCGGTCGGTTGCTCCGCTTGCGGCTCAGGCTCTGGCAGCGGTGGCAGCGGTGTGGGCTCGGCGACTGCCAGCAGAGCCGGCGCAGCGAGTCTGCTCTTGGCCAGTAGTTCGCGCAGTGCGTCTGGCTGCGGCAGCTCTCCCAAGGACGCCGAGCGCTCCCACGGCTGTGGCGAGAATTGGTCGTCCTCCTCAGTCGACTGCTCGTGCGCATCGGCGGCAGCGGATTCATCGTCTGCTGCAGTCTGGCTGGGGCTGGCCAGCAGCGGTACAAACGTAGCTTGACTTTCGAAAGCGACCGACCTGTTTGTGTCGCGCCCGTCGGGACTTCCTTGGGGCAGCACGCTGCGGCCTCCCAGGGCATACATCAGCAACCACACGTGGGCCAGCACGCTCAGGATGACACACTTGGTCAACGGCTTGGCTTGTCCCCAGCGAGTGCGTGAGGCGATCAACAGCACGATCGCTAGGATTGCAAAGCCGACACCCAAGC
>CAKQNH010000461.1 GCA_934255105.1 uncultured Pirellulaceae bacterium | reverse complement strand
CGAGGCAAACTTCTCCGACCACGGCGCGAACCGCCTTGGTGCCAGCGCGCTGATGCAGGGCTTGAGCGACGGTTACTTCGTTTTACCTGCGACGCTCTCCGGTTACCTCGCCACGCAAAGTCCGGCGAAGCGTCCGGCGCAGGAGCACGATGCCTTCAAGGAAGCCGAGGACAACGTCCGCAGCATTACCCGGAAATTGCTCGACAACAACGGCCAGCGCACGCCTGGCAACTTCCATAAGCAGCTCGGCCACATCATGTGGGAATACTGTGGCATGTCACGCCACCATGCCGGACTGGAAAAGGGCATCCAGGAAATTACCGCGCTACGCGAGGAGTATTGGCAGAATGTCAAAGTCGTTGGTGACGAAAACGACTTAAACCAATCCCTTGAGCGCGCCGGGCGCATCGCGGATTATATGGAACTCGGCGAGCTCATGTGCCGTGATGCATTGCACCGCGAGGAGAGCTGTGGCGGTCACTTCCGCGAGGAATACCAATACACGCAGGCGGATAGCGAAGTGCAGCAGGGGCTCGTCAATCCCGGCGATGTAAAGCGCCGCGATGACGAATTTGCCTATGTGGCCGGTTGGCAATACGCTGGCGAAGGGAGCTCCCCGGTGCTGCACAAAGAGCCGCTCGAGTATGAGGCCGTCCACATGAGCACCCGCTCCTACAAGTAGTCCGCAACCAGGAAAAACATTCGGAGGCACCATGAAAGTAAAACTGAAAATCTGGCGGCAGAAGAATCGACACACCTCCGGCCAATTCAAGACCTACGAGACCCCCGAGTTGAACGAAAACATGTCGTTCCTGGAAATGCTCGACGTGGTCAACGAGGAGCTTGCGATGCGGGACGAGGAGCCGATCGCATTCGACCACGACTGTCGCGAAGGCATCTGCGGCTCCTGCTCGTTGGTCATTAACGGTAAAGAGCACGGGCCGCACCGGGGCGTGGCAACGTGCCAAACCTATATGCGCAGTTTCAAGGACGGCGATGTTATCTGCGTCGAACCGTTCCGGGCCAAGGCATTTCCGCTCATCAAGGACCTTGTCGTGGACCGCAAGGCGTTCGATCGCATCCAGCAAGCGGGTGGGTTCATCAGCGTCCGCACGGGCAGCGCACCGGAAGCGAATAACATTCCCGTGCCGAAGGATAACGCCGATCTGGCCATGGACGCCGCGCAGTGCATTGGCTGCGGCGCGTGTGTTGCCGCCTGCAAGAACGCTAGCGCCAGTCTGTTTGTCGCGGCCAAAGTCTCCCACCTCAGCTTGGTGCCGCAAGGTCAGCCCGAGCGCGACCGGCGCGTCAAGGCGATGGTCGAGCAGATGGACGAGGAAGGTTTTGGATCGTGCACGGTGACGGGGAGTTGCGAAGCCGTTTGTCCGAAGGAAATTAGCATCGATTTCATCGCCCGTATGAACCGCGATTACCGCGTGGCACTGCTCAAGGGTGATCGATAGCCGTGAGCACTCGATGAAAATCGGCTACAGCCGGGACTTCAACCAAGCGTAGATGCTGGTGCCAATCTGCTGATAGCCGTGTCGGTTCGGATGCACTGCGTTGTCCAGCGGATAACCGTCCACCGGATTGATGTTGAGTTGCGTGGGAATCAGTGAAAGATTTCGCTGAGTGTTTTCGGCGAAGTGATCCAACTGACGTTGCACGAGCCGATGTTGTATCCGCTTCCATCCCCACCGCGTGTACTTGTCCTGATAGTTAGCTTGAAAGGCTTCCTGTCGCGCGTTTGCCGCTGGCGTGACGCAGATCCCGAAATGAGCCTGAGGAGCTGCCTTGCGGAAGTCCGCGAGCAGCGTTTCGGCGTGCTTAAACGTGCTATCGATAGTTGCATCCATCGCCTGCCTGTCGTCTGGTGACGCGCCAAAGCAATCATTGATCCCCAGGAAGAACACGACGTAGTCGGGAGCCAGTCCGTCGCAATGTTCGTTAATGTAGCGAGCGACGTCGAGGTGCGGTTGTTCGTTGGAATCAAGAAACACGAACGGACTACTGAATTTGCGCTGTGTGGGATCAGGAGCTGGTTCGTAGTGGTTGACAAAGCGAGACCATGTCCAGCCGCCGTAGCCTTCATGAGCCACCCCCTCGGCGGCAGAGGCGGGTCGATGGGTTCCCAGCATCGTCAGTTTGGGATTGCCCGGCAACTGCAGTAAACGCGATAGCTCGTTGGCATATTGGCTGGCACTGGTTAGGCTGTCGCCGACGATCAGCAGCCGCACCGACTTTCCATAGCCTGCATCGGCCGGGCTGACTTGTAGTTTTGTGGTCGCGGTTGCTAGTAGAGCTCCGTCCGCCCCTTCGACGCGAACCGTCACTGGATGCGCACCCACGTCGCTCGCTGTGGGGGTCACCATCCAGCGTCGTGACTCGGTTTGACCGAGGCCACAATCGACGGAAAAATTGAGAGACTGGGGCGCTTGCGTTAGTACGAGATTGTCGAAGTAGAGACTGATCTCCACATCTGGAACTGCGTAGATGACCGGTGGTAGAGTCAACTGTAGAGTGTCTTTGCTCTGGGCAACGACATCCTGGACATTGGCAGACGCTAGTAGCGAAAGCGTGAGCATCAGAAAAATGATCGGCTTCATCATAGGTTCAGTAATCGTAGGTTCAGTAGTAGGTGATAGTATCTATAAGCGGACAGTGACCGTTTCGTGTATCCGCCGCAGTTTCGGCAATGGGGTGCGAGACTCTTAGTCAACCGTATGCCGAGCACGACCACATTTTAAAGAGATGTAAGAACGCCGTGTGACATTCGGACGCTAAAAGGGTCAGTTCAACCCGGGTTATTTAGAACGCTGCGCGGCTGAGAGCAAACTTGTTTTCTGAACTTCAGACGCCTATGCGACTAGCACCCGAGACGAACTCGGCGGCGAACTCCAGCGGATGATGCAGGCTAGCGGGCGGTCCAACCGCCGTCGACGGTGAGTAGACTGCCGGTGGTGTAGCTGCTGGCGCGGCTGGCGAGATAGATTGCTGCGCCTTGGATCTCTTCCGGCTTACCCCAACGCTCAAGTGCGACGGCGCCGATGATGAACTTCTTGGCTTCTTCGCTGTCGGCAATAGGGATATTCATCTCGGTGAGGAACGGTCCAGGACAGATGGCATTGCAGGTGATTCCTGCCGGCGCGAGCTCGAGCGCCAGCGCGCGGGTCATTTGTACCACGGCCCCTTTGCTGCTGGCGTATGGAGTGCGATTGGCTAAGCCAACGACGCCCAGCGTGCTGGCTAAGTTGATGATGCGTCCGTAAGCGGCTCGTTTCATGTGCGGGACCACCGCACGGCAGGCATTCCAAGTTCCATGGACGTTGGTCTTGATAACATCGTCAAATTGCTGGGGAGTGAGTTCATCGATTGGTCCGCGAATATTGATCCCCGCACTGTTGACCAGAATGTCCACCTTTCCCCATGCCGCTATTGCGGCCCCAACGGCTGCGTCCATGGCATCAGGTTCGGTTACGTCGGCACCAAAGCTATGGGCGGCGATACTGTAGCGTTGCTCGATGGCAGCGGCGGCAGTCGCTGCAGTGTCTGCTTGGCGACTGACCAGCATGACTTGGGCACCCGCCGAAGCCAATCCAGCGGCGATAGCTAGGCCCAACCCTTTGGAGCCACCAGTCACCATGGCTGTTCGTCCCTCAAGTCGAAATTGTTCGACGCCGGGAAGGTCGATGAAGTCGTGCATGAGAGATGCTTCCTGTCGAGTCGCTAGAATGATGTGGGGCACTAGAAATGGGGGGCATCCCAAGCGTACCAAGCAACCGCACCATGGCAAAGTGGTACCTGTTTTTGCGATACGCGCCACCGGTATATTGAGGCCAGGAAATTTATGCGTGAGTGCTTACATTGGGTAGCACGGACGGAGTTTGCCAATCTAGCATCGTGTACAATAGAAATCCCATCATGCCCGAAATGTCGACGCAGGGCATTGTCCGGCCATCACAGCGTCAGCGGGAGCGTAGATATCAACTGCGTTTCATGCCAACACTCCCACCTTAAAACATGTACGTCATTTTGATTACAGAAATAGCTCGTCGGCTAATGGCACGTTTGGGTATTGAGCCGATAACGCATCCATACGCATCGATCGTGCTCTGGGTAGGCCTATTCTCGCTCGTCAACATCGGGTCGGTGGCTGCCGAGACGAAGGCACCGTTCGTGTCTGGGTTTGATAGATTCGGGCGTCACGGCGAAGTTCCCGAGGCACTGGCAGGCGAAGTTCTGCTGAGCGAACTGAGTTGCACGGCGTGCCATACAAGTTCACAGATCTCCACCAAGGGTGGCCCTCAGCTCGACAGTATCGCTCGCCGCGTCAACGAGCAATGGCTACGCGATTACTTGGCCGCACCGGCGACGGTCAAACCGGGCACGACCATGCCGGATGTACTGTCCGGTCTGACGCAGCCAGCCAAGCACGAGGCCATCACGGCCCTGGTCGCGTTTCTGACGACGTTGCAGGCTGACCTTCCGGAGGTCAAGGCGGGTGGCGCGAATCCTGTCGAGTTCGAGTTCTGGAAAAAAGGGGATGCCGATCGCGGTGTTCAGCTCTACCATCAAGTGGGCTGCGTCGCCTGCCACGCGCCCGACACGAATTACGAAGTCGCCGAGATTGCTGCCTCTCCCATCGATCGACTACTCGATGAACTCGATCCCGATGAAATCGCCGACATGGGGTTAGCCAGCACCGCGCGACGTGTCGAATCGATACCACATGGCGACTTGGCCTCAAAGTATTCGCGACGCTCCTTAACCCAATTTCTATTTCAGCCGGAGCATTTTCGCCCGGCTGGACGCATGCCGAACATGAAGCTCGCTC